>NZ_JAYGIF010000003.1:0-139412 GCF_034931345.1 Pseudanabaena sp. CCNP1317
AAAGCTAAAAGCTAAAAGCTAAAAGCTAAAAGCTAAAAGCTAAAAGCTAAAAGCTAAAAGCTAAAAGCTAAAAGCTAAAAGCTAAAAGCTAAAAGCTAAAAGCTAAAAGCTAAAAGCTAAAAGCTAAGCAGCATCAACCTTAAAGGTTTCCACAGAAGCTTGTAGCTTACTAGCAACGTCTGCCGTTTCTTGGAGAGCGATCGCCACTTCGCGGGAAGTTTCCGATGATTTTTGGGATTTGGTCGAGAGATTTTCCATAACCTGTTTCACTGATTGTGAAGTTTGTACCTGTGAAGTTGTTGCTGTCGAAATACCTTGGAAGAGTTCATTTACCTTCCTCGCTACATCTACAATCTGGCTCAAACTCTTTCGTGCATCTTCGACTTTGTTAGTACCTTCAACCACCTGTAATGTACTAGCTTCCATCGATTCTACTACTTCACCAGTTTCTTGTTGGATGCTTTCGACAATCCGAGCGATTTCTTTGGTTGCTGTCGCGGACTGCGCAGCCAGTGCGCCGACTTCTTCCGCAACTACCGCAAAGCCTCGACCTTCTTCACCTGCACGCGCCGCCTCAATACTGGCGTTTACCGCCAACATGTTTGTTTTGAGCGCAATTTGGTCAATCAGTACAACCACCTTAGAAATCTGTTGCGATGCTTCACCGAGTCGTTTTACCTTTTTAGTAGTCTCAGCTACGGTTTGGCGCAATTGCAGAATACTGGCTGCCGATTGCTCGATCGCGATACTACCAGTTTCAGCAGTTGACGCTGCTAAGTTAGAAGCATCTGCTGCTTGTCTAGCGTTACTAGCCACTTCTTGAATTGATTCCGTCATTTGTTCTACAGATTGCAGAGCATCATCAAGTTGTCCTGCTTGTAAAGTCGCATCTTGAGCTAGGGTACGAATCGAGGCATTGTTAGTATTTACTGAATTGTTTACCTGCAAAGTGGCAATTTTTACTTGCGATACAACGTCCCGCAAACTTTCCACGATCGCGTTAAAAAAGTCGGCAACGATACCAATTTCACCAGCCGAGATTTGAGCGCGAACGGTTAAATCTCCACTTGCTGCACCTTCAACGTCAGATAGTAGTGTGATTAACTCACGCTGAATTGATTCACTACGTAAACGTTCTTTTTCTGCCAATTCTTCAGATTGCTTCTTTTGCTCTTCTTGCAACGCAATAAAATCTTGCAACTGACCTGCCATCAAGTTGATGTTGTCGCCTAACTGGGCGAGTTCATCCTGACCCTGAACTGTGAGACGAGTTTCTAGATTACCTTTACCTAGTTCAACAACTGCGGCTGTTGCGTCGATAACAGGTTTGGTGGCGCGTTGGGCGATCGTGATCGCTAATACCGCCGCTAAGATCGCCACTACTCCTGTTGCCCCGACTAAGATCAACAACAATTGCTGCACGGGTTGTAGCGCAATATCACTATCAATTGCGACTACTGCATCCCATTGTAAATCTGGTAGTCCTTCTAATTGTGGCAAAGGTGCATATCCAACTAATTGTTGATTGTTTGAAAACAAGTCAATGGAATCTATTGAGCCAAGTTCACGATTTTTGATTAGCGATGACAAACTAGGAACATCTTCTTGCAAATTGCGACCAACTTGTTCCTGCTCCTTGGCAATAAAGAAAGATTTATCAGATTCAGATAGGTGATATTGGTTAGCACCATCACCAAAGTCTTTAATGATTTTCTCAATCTCAGAAGCCTGCATTCTTGACCGAATGACAGCAATAGTTTTCCCAGTCACTGAGTCCTTAACTGGAGCCGCAATTAAAACACTCACCTTCTTAGTGACAACAGATGGTTCGGGTTGGCTGATAAATGGCTTGTCCGTTTTGAGAACAGTTTGAAAATATGGGCGTTGGGAAATATTCGCAGGAGGAGGTTCTGGACTGACATCGACAATCAAGCTGCCATCCAATCGATAAACAGCAATACTGTCATACACCAAGTAGCTACTGATGTAAGTACTTAGAATTTTTTTCTGCTCGTCAGTTGACACAACGTCTCGTGCTTTGGCGTTAGTTAGAAACGACAGTTGAGCGAGTACTTGGATATCAGCATAGCGATCTCGCATAAAATAGGCAACCCGATAAGCAAGCCCATTCGCACTCTCAGCTTGTTTCTGTCTAGTTGATTCAGTAATGTTTTGACCGACATAAATATAGGCAAATCCACCAAGTGCTATCAAAGGGATCGCGATCGCAGCAACTGATATAACTGCGGTCTTAGTTTGTAAACCTAGAGCTTGCCACCATTGCCCGATTGACTTTTTCTTACTTACAGGAGCAACAGGAATAGAGGTAGACAAATCAATCGACTCTACTGTGGCATAGTTGCCATTGCTAGAAGGACTTGCACCATTGCCATTGATGGATTCAATACTATCAGTGCGAGATCGTGAATCAAGAACCATGATTTAAAACTCCATTTTTCAAGAAAAAAGTTAAAAGAGAAACCTATGCGGTAAATTTGAATCTGGCGATCGCCTCTGTATCTAAAACATACAGATTTTTACTCACCCCTTCAGCATTGGGGAGCCAACCACGCAAAAATGGCACAGACTCAATGGGGATTTTTGTCTGTGGAAATTCTAAGGGCGATACAATCTCTGTCTCGCTAAACCGCAACACTCGCCCAATCCGATACACCCCTAAGCCCAGAAATGCGCCGCCGATTTGCAAGACTGCGATATGCGTCTCGATCGCAGTCGAATCAAGCGGTGCGAACCCCAAAAACTGCGGTAAGTCTAACACCCAAAAAACGTTACTGCGATGCTCAATTAACCCCATCAAACAAGGATGCACATTAGGCATTTGCGTAAAGCGATCTGTAGCTAGTACGAGAGTTTCACGGACATAATTGAGTTGTACCCCTGCCGACACATTACGCTCTAACTCCAAACTAAGGTGTGGCAATCCTGCAACTACCTGTGACTGTTCTTCGCGTAATTCGATCATCAAGTCCACCATGTCATCCTCTTAGATCCAGCGATCGCAATGCCTGCAAGATATCGTCTTTAGTAAATGGCTTGGTGAGATAAATATCCACACCTTGCTTCAGCGCCCACATGCGATCAAGATCTTGATCTTTGGAAGTACAAGCAATCACAGGCACTTTTGTTGTCGCCACCCTTTTGATCGCCCGACACATCTCCAAACCACTCATTCCGGGCATTACCAAATCGGTAATAACAATATTCGGCTGAAGAGACTCAAACTTTTCTAAGCCTTCTTTGCCATTACAAGCGCTTACGACAGAATATCCCCCCTGACGCAAATACTCACAAATTAATTCACGTTCCGAAGGCGTATCTTCTACTACCAATACCTTAGTCAACTTCTTATCTCCTTACTTATATTAAAACTGATTGATTGTAACAATCAGAGCTTAGTGACCTAGGCTACAGAACGGATAGCTCTTAAGATATCCTCACGGGAGAAGGGCTTAGTAACATAGACATCAATTCCTTGTTTCATACCCCATAACTTGTCAAGCTCTTGATTTTTAGAAGTACATGCCACAATCGGCACATCTTTTGTCTCAGGATTCTTTTTTAGGCTTCGACATAGCTCTAAGCCGCTCATTCCAGGCATCACTAAATCAGTAATTACTACATCAGGCTTTCTCCCTTCGATTTTTTTGAGGGCTTCTTGCCCGTTAGTGGCACTAATTACGTTGTAACCACTTTCCACTAAATAACTAATAATCAAATCCTGCTCAGAAGCAGTATCCTCTACTACAAGTACTGTCGTCATAATGCATTCTCTCTAAATCTTGATTCTTTATTGATTAAAAGGCTTTTACAGATAAGATTTTACTTTTTGCATTAATCCTATTTTTGACCCCAATAGTAATTCTTAATAAAGCATAAACATACCATATAAAAGCAATGCGTTGTTAAATTTGTGGCATTTAACTCCTCCAAAACTATCAATTAATGAAAACTTAAATATTGCCATAAATACACACACAAACACTCACATCAAATGACGCATGATCATTTTCAGTAAATCAGATTGAACAAAGGGTTTGGTCAAATAATCTGTTGCGCCTGCGATCCTTGCGCGTGCGCGATCTATCAATCCTTTATTGCCTGTCACCATTACAATCGGAATATCTTTTAAAACCGAAGACTTACGAATTAGACTACAAAGTTGATAGCCATCAACATTAGGCATTCCGATATCTAGCAAGATCAGATTGGGACGGATTGAAGTGATTTTCATCAAGGCTTTCATGGAATCCTGAATCAACGTAACTTCAAAATCATCACGACCTAAGTATGTACTAATGATACTGAGCATTGATTCACTGTCATCGATACAGACGATCTTCCAAGTTTTTGATAATTGACGTGGAAAAATTTGTGAAATGTTAGGTATATCATCATCTGAGCTAATGTCATCCGCAAAAACCTCTGAAAGTTTTTCGATATTTTCTTGCTCTTCAGCAGGTGCTAGATAATAGGTAGGAGGCAACATATCAAAAGGAGACAAAGGAGCTCTTAGTAAAATAGAGCCGTCACTAACGAGCGGAGCAAGCTGCTTAGCGATCGCCAATGGATCTTTACCAAATAATGCACCCAACTGACAAAAGTTAAACCCACGTAAAGCTCGCCCAAGTCTTTCTACAGTCTCAGATGACATGCGTTTTTCCGCAATTTTTTGGCTGACTAAATAAGGGCGTTGGTAGGGGGAGCTAATCGTCGCTCCAAGTTTGTACCACTCTTGGAGCCTCTTTGTCACAACTTCTAAAGTCCGATCAATCGATAAGCCACAATAGGATTCTTTCAAAAAATGTTCGTAATAGAGACCCTCAAACTTTCCATCTGGCAAGCACAAAAAGGCTTCGACAACTTCTTGAATAATCCTTGCAACCAATTTTCCCGCCATAGGCTTAGACAGATTGTTTTCGTTAACTAGCCACAAAATTGCAAGATATTCAACACAGAGAATTTCACTTGTAACTTTGTACTTAGCATTATCTGGAGATGGATCGTCAAACATAAGCCGAAGCTGCGATCGCACTTTGTCATTAAGTGCTGGGACTTCTCTACTCAACATTCTCAGATGTCGTTCTAATCTCTCAAAACTATCTAATGAGTGGGAAGCATAGACCAATTTCCCACGATCAATATAAAAAGACCAACGAATGCGATCGCGAACAACATAAACGCATCCTGATCTACTTAACTCTAAACTCTTTAATAATTGCCTAGCAGATTCGTTCTGCTCTTTAGTTATTTCATCTAAATTAAGATCAGCACTCATCATAATTATTCCAAATTGCTTAAGCCTGAATTCTGAATCGGACTCCCCTGTTTTAAAATTAAGATACTATTGATTCGTATTTAGTAATACGTCAATTGTATTAACTTAAGTTTAGCTAAACTCTTAATGAATGCCGCCCAAAGCATAATACCCTAAAAATCAAACTAAAGAGCTTGTTATTTTGACCAATTTTCAATATGGTTTTTGGCTTATCTAAGCCGTCAAATCTTAAATAAAAGTCTTTGCTTTTCAAGAAACTTATTGCAGCTATTCAAAATAGCTACAATAAGTTAAGACAAAACTATCGTTAAGTTAAGACAAAACTATCGTAATGAGAATTTCTGTTACTGATGCTACTATTTTAAAGTGAATTTCACCTGTCAAGTAAGTGATTCCCAAACATTGTAAGTAAAGTCATTAAGCTAATCCAAACAGAAGCTTATACTTTAACAATCCTAAGTAGGTACTTATACTGAATAAATTACCCCAACCTGAAAGTTTGTTCCCCTATGGAGTGCAAACTTATGAGTTTGGGTTTGTAGTTAATTATGCTCATAATTATGTCCAAATATTGTATTTAAGGAAAGGCACATGCATAAAATATGCCCTTCCTTAAATACAATATACATAGATAATAACTTAGGATTACTATAGTAAAGAACTACTAAAAATAGTCTTTAAAACTGTGTCGCTTTTTTTATCAAAACTTCTGCCGCTGTTCTTCTATCCGCTTGGGTTATCGAGTGTATTAATTACGATCGCCTTAACAATTTTGCTATGGCAATCCAAACGATCTCGCAATACGACTAACTCTAGTAGATTAATCAGCCTCTTTCAAAAAAATCGTTTTGCCTCAGCCCTTATCGGCATCGCGCTCGTAATTTTATTGCTGAGCAGCAATGAAATTTTTTCTAAGTGGTTAGTGCGATCGCTGGAATGGCAATATTTGCCGAGTGCAGATATCCCCCAAGCTGAAGCGATCGTCATCTTAGGTGGTGGTACTCGTCCGCGCATAGCGCCGAGACCTTGGTATGAAGTCAATGAAGCAGGCGATCGCATTTTGTACGGCTCATGGCTGTATAAACAGGGAAAAGCTCCCTTAATCATCGTCACTGGTGGTCGCGCGGAATGGCTGGGCGACGGTGGCAATCCTGAGTCTGAAGATATGGCGGCGATCGCCGAATTTTTGGGTGTACCCTCTAGGGCGATTATCCAAGAGTCACAATCTTTTAATACTCGTGATAATGCGGTCAATACTAAGCAAATCCTCGCTCAAAGAGGGATCAATAAAATATTGCTAGTAACATCGGCTCTACATATGCCGCGATCGATGGAAATTTTTCGGAAGATTGGTATTGAAAGCATTGCCGTCCCAACTGACTTTTTATCAGTGCAAAATGAAAATAGTAAGGGTTTGGCGGCAGTGTTAGATTTGCTACCTGCCGTAGATGCGCTCAGAAATACGACTAATGCCATCAAAGAATATATTGGGCTACTGGTTTATCAATTAGCAGGATGGGCTTAAAAGAAGATGGGGCGCTTTGCGCCCCATCTTCTTTTAACTACAGTCAGAAGGTTTCCAAGTCATATTGAAAGAGGATTTGGAGACCAAATCCCTACATTTGTACAGGTAGGGGCTTGGTCTCCAAGCCCCTATTTCAGCTTCTACGCAATACGAGTTTTAAGCGCAGAGAAATTTTCAAAAAGCTTGCTAAGCAAGCTTTTTGAAAATTTCTCTGCGCTTATTTGAGTTTGAGGGAGGCGCATAGCGCTGTAGGGGGACTTGTGTACATGAGGTCTCTCTGATTAAATAGGCGCTAGTAATATCAACAAAGTTATAAATCTTTATGAGCAGGGGAAACGGCAATAATAACGGCAGCATGAACACAATTTGGCTCGTGCTGGGATTAGCTGCCCTCGGTACTGGCATGGGCGCAGCGATCGCTTCACGACTAGTTTCTTATCGTCCATCCTCTGCGGACATAGCTGCCAATGAAGCAGCTTTAAATCCTGCTACTCCAGTGAGCAATGACTCACAGGCTTTTTGTCAATACAATGCTTTGGACTCGGTGACGGCTTCACTTTATCAGGTCAGAGCGATCAATGCGATCGCCAATGATCCGTTACCTGCATTATCAAGCTTGAGTAGCACTATTAATGCTGACCTGATCGCCAGCTTTACCCCTGCCACGTTTCCACAAATCAGCGATCGCGCCCGCGCTGCTAAAATCCCGATCATCATGTACCACGACATCACCGCTACTAAGGATGTGAGTTGGGATGTCACCCCCGATGAATTAGAAAGACATTTTCAAGCGCTCCAAGAAGGTGGATATACACCAATTACGATGGATAGAATGGTTAACCATCTACGAACTGGCGCACAGTTGCCCGAAAAGCCCGTATTACTTACCTTTGATGACAACTACGTTGGACAGTACAAATATGCCTTCCCATTGCTGAAGAAATATAACTATCCTGCGGTCTGGTCGGTGCATACGCGCTTTGTCGGTACGGGGGGACAGAAGCCCAAAGCAACTTGGGATCAACTGCGGGAGATGCAGAAGAGTGGTCTTGTCACCGTGGCTTCCCATACACTCAACCACCTCAATTTAAAGGATCTTAGTGAGAAAGAAATTGAAAAAGAAGTAACAGAATCAAAAAAAGTTCTGGAAAAGGAATTAGGAGTTTCCATTGATTACTTTACTTATCCTGAAGGAGATTTCACAGACATCGCCAGAGATAAACTCAAAAAAGCTGGGTACAAAGCAGCCCTAGCAATGAGTCTCGATCCCCTTCAAGAGCGATCGGCTAATGAGTCAGAAGATTTGATGACAATTATGCGTTTTGGTCAGTCACGCTTTGATGAAGCAATTGAGCAAGCTTCTGGGGGATCTTCGGCAAGCCAAGTTGCATTTTTACCAACGGTAAGTGATGGCGTAATCAATTTTACTAGTCCCGTAGAGAAGCGGACAGTTACCATTGATGGTTTACCGCTTACCCTTGTCCATGGTGGTCGCGTTGTCACGAACCACGCGGATAGTCGCTATCAGGTTGCCGAGATTATGACCAAGACTCCTAATGCGATCGCGGCGGTAGATGGGACTTTCTTCTCCCTAGAACACCTTGACAGCAATAAGATGATTGGTCCTGTATTGAGCCAATTTTCTAGTAAGGCTGGAGTCTTTATCAATGGTAACAAGGGCGAAAATCCACTGCTCAATGGTCGTCCTCTAGTCCTGATCAGTCCTACGGCAGTTAAGTTTATCCCCTACAATGCGGCTAAACACAACTCGCTAGAAGCGGTAAGAGCCGAACTCCCAGATGTGACTGATGCTTTTGTGGGCGCTGGTTGGTTAGTTCGTGATGGTAAACCCCAGTCAGCAGAGTCCTTTGGCAAGCTTTATGGCTATGACGCTCATCGCGATCGCGCCTTTTGGGGCATTGATCGTTCTGGCAGACCTGTTGTGGGTGTAACCATGGAAATGATTGATTCGGTTGGCTTAGGCAAAATATTAGTCAAAGCTGGTTTGCGAGATGTGGTGATGCTTGACTCTGGTGCGAGTGCCGCACTTGCCTATCGAGGTAAATCAGTCATGGCTTACGAGCCACGTCCTGTTCCGCATATTGTCGCGCTTCTCCCCCCCGATCCTGCTCCTGTGGAAACTGCTGAAAAACCGAATTGTCCAGTCAGTTTAAATCCTTAGTAACCGTGGATCGATAGTGACAAACTCTCATAATCTCAATAACGGGTCAATAGTCAATACTGCTTTTGCTAGTGACTGGGAACTTGGTCCAAATTTAGTAGCTTCTTTCCCGATTGAGCAGCATCAACAGGCAATTGATCGACTCATAAAAGCCGATATCTCAGATTTATATCGCACCTACCTACTATGCAAATTGCCCCCCTGCGGTTCTGCCCTATTTGCTTTCAGCTTTGCCACGCTACCCCAAAATTGTTACTTAAGGGTTGCGTTTGCAATCTCCATCTGATGTTATTCCCCATTTGATACATACGATTGGAGTCGAAACGATCGCCATCTTAGGAGAATTAGGTGTTGCGGCGGCGATTGAACCAATTGCTACGCATATTAGATTTGGATGCGATCGCTGACAATAAAGATGCATCGGCAAAGATGCATCGGCGATTCCTGCGATTATGACAATCGTGATGGATTTCAATCATTCTCAATGGCGGGAAGGAATGGAAACAATCTTGTCTATTGGTGGTCATGAGGCTGCAAATGCGTTCATTAGATTAATTCAACGTGAGTTCGATATAGCCATTTGCGTCGTGCGAAGCCCGACGCAAATGGCGAAAAATGGTAAGAATCGCTTAGCGATTCTTACCATTTTTCGCTTTCGTCGAACTGACGTTAATTCAAGAATCGATTAATCAACGTATCCGTGATAATGCGATTAGCTATTTAGCATCAACGCGAACATCAATTGCTGGTTCTTTCCTTGCTGAATATATTCCAACACATCCTGAGTTTACTGATTGGGATTACATAATTGAAGAACTGGGATCTACAGGTAAAAGAGGACTAATTCCTTTGATAACTCCCTATTTAGAGAAATAATATACTCGTAATAAAGCTATTGTCGCCTTAGTAAGACTAGGTGATGATCATGTTTTTCAGCAAGCAATTGTTGAACTTAGTACGCCAAGGAAGCCAAGTAATTCGATATCTTATAGTGAAGAAGTGCTAATCCTTCAAGATAGACTGAATATGGCGAAGGCGATCGCTGATGATCTGGCTTTTCTAACTGCAAACTTCGCAACGATTAAGAAGGCGATCGCTCAAACCGATGATTTAGAGGTATTTAAAGTATTACAAACGGTAGTTGATAGCGTTGCTCGTTCGAGTATACCTGCTTGACTGTCTTCAATACCCACAGCGACTATTCAAATTAACAGCACTTTTCTTATTGAGCAGGGTTTGGAGGCGATCGCCTAATTCATCGGTCTGACATGCCGCATTTTGCTAAATTTTTAAGCTAATTTGCTAAATTTTTAAGCTAATCTGAAAACGATATACTTAAAATGCATTGTACTCAAAAATGTGGCTGACTACTTGACTATGAGTAAATTTGAAAGAATATCTATTAAAGGATTTCGCCGCTTGCAACAGGTCGATCTAGATATGCGAGATCTTGTAGTCATGATTGGTGCAAATGGCTCAGGCAAGACATCTTTTTTAGATGCTATGTCAATGTTAGCTGATTCAGCAAGTGGAAAGTTACATGAATCATTACAAAGCAAAGGCGGGTTGAATGAAATTTTAACTAGAGGGCGATCGCAAGAACTAGAAATATCACTTTCGATGAAAGCAAATGACAAAGACGCTTTGCAATATAGTTTAGAGATATCTCCTAAAGGTTTATCTTATGAGATTATTGAAGAAGTTTTAGAACAAAAGAGAGAGCAAGAACTAGAAATATTAAGCAACCTTGTGCCAATGACAGCAGACTTAATTTCTCCTAAATATATTGATTCGCATGGTTTAGACATCACATATTTCCAGAAAGCTAGTGGATTCTTAAAACCAAATTGGGAACATAATTATTTAGAGACTTCTCTTTCTCAAGTTCCTAAAATGTATCAAGAACCTGAGAACTTGCGAAAAAGTCTTGCTTCTTGTACTTATTATGGAGCGCTTGACGTGTCAGGAACAAGCCCAATCCGTCTACCTCAAACAATGCGCCCAGCAAAATTACCAGGGGTAAAAGGAGAGGATTTAGTTTCTTGTCTTTATGATTTGCGTGAAAGCGATCGCGATCGCTATGAAATGGTTGAGAGCATTATCTCTGCGGCTTTTCCAGATTTTGAACGTTTAAATTTTCCTCCAGTTGCGGCGGGAACTATTTCTATGACTTGGAAAGACAGAAATTTTTCACATCCTATATATGTACATGAGCTATCAGAGGGAACGCTGCGATTTCTTTGGTTAGTAGCCCTGTTGCAAAGCCAAAATTTGTCAACAATCACGCTCTTAGACGAACCTGAAGTTAGTTTACATCCAGAACTTTTAAGACATTTAGTTTACTTGATGCGCGAGGCTTCCAAGCATACTCAGTTAATCGTAGCAACTCACTCAGATCGACTTATTCGATTTCTTGAACCCCATGAAGTTCTAATTTGCGATCTTGAAGATGGCGAGACAAAAATGACATGGGCTGATACTCACGATTTAAATTTTGTATTGACAAATTCCTCTCAAAATGAGAGGATGCAAGTATCGAAATCAATCATCAGCAAGGACGTATACGCATATGACAAATAATATTGGCAGGAAAATTTTATGCGAATTTATTCTAAGAAAACCCTTGATGAGTTTGCGAAAGCTCATGCTGATGTAGTTACTGCCTTAAATAGCTGGCATCAAGTCGCAAAATCTGCATCATGGAAAAACATTCAAGATGTCAAAAAATCTTACTCATCTGCTGATGCGGCAGGAAGTTTCACTATTTTCAATATCAAAGGCAATAAATATCGCCTAATCGTCAGCATTGATTATGAAAGACAAGTTATCTATATCAAATATGTCCTAACTCACTCTGAGTATGACTCAGGTAGGTGGAAAAATGACCCTTACTATTAATCGAAAAGCCTATGGGGATTTACTAGCAGAGATTCAGCCTCAAGTAATTACAAATGATGTTGAGAATGAAATTGCTCTACGAAATATCGAAAGGCTACTAGCAATTCCCCAACCTACAGCCGAAGAAGAGAGTATTTTGCAATTGCTTCTTACTTTAGTTGAGAAATATGAAGATGAGCATTATCCAATGAATGATGCTTCACCATTGGATATTCTCTTGCATTTAATGGAGTCTAATAATTTAAAGCAAGCCGATTTAGTTAATGTGATAGGTTCAAGTGGTGTTGTTTCGGAGGTAGTCAACGGTAAAAGGCAAATCAGTAAAAATCAAGCACAGACACTTGGAAAATTTTTTAATGTTGATCTTAAATTGTTTTTATAGAAACGCGGGGCTAACTGCATCGAACACTTGCGATCGCTCCATTAACACAACTAAAAATCTCGTCCAGTTCAGCTATTAATACACTCGTAATGATTAGATGCGATCTTTTTCAAATTGTACTGAGCCATACGCGAAATCTCCATCAAGTTTTTTCAGCAACTTCCGTAAAGCTATCACTCTTGAGTCTACTTCGATGGATTTGGGATTGACGACTTTACTCAAAACTTCTCTAGCAAAGACTTTCCCTGTGATTTTATATTTTTCAGTTTGAAAATGCTTAATTGTCTGAGTTAGTTGCTCGACAGCAGATATCAAATCTCGACCCTTCAGTTCGATAAAATATATATCCGATTGTTGTTCATTGGCAAATTTAGATTCGCAAACGATCATGAGATAATCACACTTTCTTTGGCTTTGACTTGGAATCACGCAGCCATCGATCTTTATTTTACATACTTTCTTTTGACAAGGATTCTGAAGAATATATTTCCTCTTATTCTCTTCTGCAACAATTAACTTTCCTTCAGAACAATTTGTACAGTCTCGATAATTTTCTTGAAAATCTTGACAAGTAAATTTCATGCCTCAATCCTCAAGGTCAAACAGTTGATTAAAGGTATCAACGATAATGTTTGAGGCTCTATCGATTTCGGCTGATTGAATCAATCCCATTTTGCGATCGACAATGGTTCGGGCAGTACCATCTTCTAAAATATAAGCGTCTAGCCTATCAGGATTAATCCATAAATGAGGATCTACAATATCTGCAACTTCCTTTTTATCTTCTTCCACTCCTAATTTATGAGCATAAAGAAGATTATTAAATGATGAAAGGATATAGGGGCTATGAGTAGTTAAAAGAATTTGATTTTTACTATAATTAGCAAAAAGTGATATTAGGTCAATAATTTGCTTTTGGGCTACTGGGAAAAGATGCGCTTCAGGCTCCTCAATAATTAGAAAAGCTTTACTATCGTTAAGAATTAAAAGAAAAATAATTAGTAAAATCCAAACAACTTCTTGTTGACCCGAAGAAGCAAAATTTATTTCAGTACTCTTGCCATCAGCAAATTCAATTTTTTCAATTTCATTTTGATAGGTATATGATCCTTTTAAGATTGAATTAATAAGACCTTGAGCAAGCTCAATTGTTTTTATGGATGTATCATTGGAGCTATTTTTTTCTGAAATATAATCTTTAATTAAAGTATCTATACCGTTTTTACAGACAAGTTTAGCTTGATCAATAAGATCAATAAATTCTCGCATGAGATAATCTAGCTTAATTAAATTATCTGATTGTAATTTGTTGTCTGACAACAAATCATCTCCCATATCAATATTGTATCTTTGCTGAGATAGTGTTGTAATCAAGCTACGTCCAGCAGGTAAATATATAACTTCTCTCTCATCTCCAAAAAGGATGTTAAGCTGAATATTAATTTCTTCAAACAGAGCAGATTCCTTAGATTTAATAATACTAGATTCTTTTGAAGAAGAAAAATTAGATGTCTTTCCATATAGCTCACTTCTCAAGTCTTGTAATTTGTTGATTGTTTCCTCAAAACTTATTGTGAATACTGAATTAAATTCAATATGATTAATTCGACCATTTAGATCAGTTCCAATTAGTATCTCATTTTGGTCGCTATATATGTAAGTTAGCTTAGTATTGGGAGATTGCAGTAATGTAACACCATAGATTCTTGTAAATTTCTGATTTACTAATTTGCAAAATCTAGAAATAGCGTTGTCAAATTTATTTTGGTTATAACAATCAAGATAGTATCGATATAAATCATCTTTTAAAGACTTAAAAAAGAAGATTGCTTTGCTGACAGTACTTTTTCCACTAGCTTGAGAGCCAATGAATACAAGGATGTCATTCAGATCAAGCTTGATGTTTGTAATTGGACCAAATTGATGAATGGTTAGTTGTTGTGACATAAGAAAATAAGTATTACTTCTGTAATTTTTTAGGAAGAAGATAGAATATCAATTACTTTTGAAAGAGATCGCCTAGTTCATCGGTAAATTTAAAGAGTCTAAGATGGTTGATTTGCTGGATTCGCATTCCTTTGGGGGAAAGGATGATGGGTTTAGCACTGTACTCATGGCATTTTGAACTATGTTTACTTGTATTATTATTTCATTATATTTCTCATCAGAATCTTAGAAATGACAGTACATTTACCTCGAATCGGAGTTACTAATTGTATAAGAGCAAAAGCATTACTTGAAGAGTATCCTCACAATATTGTTGGCAGTTTTTGGATCATGTGTCGCTATGGGTTTAGCACCGAAGATATCCCCTATTGGTGGAGCGACCTTGTTTTAAAGGAAAATCCAGCAAAAGCAATTATAGATGCGTTTAAACAAGGTGCTTTTGATGGAGAACACAACAATCCCTTATATTTAGGATTTTGTATTATTGTTGTTGCAGATCCATCTAATCCTATACATTTATCTTATTTAATAGAGCATTTAAGGATGTGGGCATGGGAGGGCATTGCTTTATTGAAAATAATGGCAGAGTTTAATATACCAGCACATACGGAAGTAACTTATCCTGAAGGCTTTTTAAATGATCGTTATGGTTATAATAATGAAAGTGATACTTATAATCATCTGTGTGAGTCTCTAAGCCATTGGTCAGTTCAAACTTGGGAAGATTATTGTAGCTATCTAATGTCTGAACATGGACAACGTATGTTTTATAGCTACTGCAAGAAAATTAATCTTACCAAAGATTCAGTAAAAGCTACCGTTGAGAAAGGTTCTAAATATCTAGTTTTGACAGAAGGGGAAACAGATCCAATTTATATTAGGACAGCGTTAGATTTGTTGGGAAGACAAGAAATTCTAGAGCAAGTTGATATTGAGTGGGTAGGACTTTCTGTAGACAAAGGGAAAAGTATAAATACGGGCGATAGTGGTTTAAATAATACTAGAGATGTTCTTCTTTCTAACCCTAAATTTTTAACTAGAAAAGTGTTGCTTTTATATGACTGTGACACAAAAAAGCAAAGCACTGATTATGATAATCTCAAAATAAGATCTATCCCTAAACAGGAAAATAGAAAGATCAAAAAAGGGATTGAAAATTTATTCCCTGATCATTTATTTACTGAAGAGTTTTATACACCAAAAACTAAAATAGGTGATTATGGAGAGGTAAATCAAATTCAAGAATTTCAAAAAATGAGGTTCTGCACATGGATGTGTTCTCAGAAAAAGGATGCTAAAGATTTTGCGGACTTTAAGGTGATTGTCGATATTCTCAACAACTTCTTAAATGAATAATTAGAATAATTAATATGGAAAATGGTGGCAAGTATTTTGTCTTGCTATAATTTTGGCTAAGAATATGTAATCCACAACCTTACAAAGGTCACTACACATGGCTACAGTTCAGTTAAAATCAGAGATCAGTATCGAACTCGATCAACTACTCACTGGAGTAGCCCAGCTAGACACACCTGATTTAGAGAAAGTACTTATTCAAGTTCGACAAGTACTTGCCCGTCGTCAAAATCCTAGCCTTCCTGCACCAGAACTCGAACTACTGCAAAAAATCAATCAAGCTTTACCAGAAGAAATACAACAGAAATACAATGAGCTAAGTGCAAAAATGCGATCGCAAACTATTACTCCTGAAGAACATCAAGACTTACTCAAGCTGATTGATGTTGTTGAGCAAGCTGATGGCGATCGCCTCCAACATCTTATCCAGTTGTCGCAGTTACGGAATATTTCGTTAGCGGAATTGATGCAGCAACTACAGATTCATCCTCAACCAGTCCATGTCTAGGCGATACATCACAGCTACAGAAGAGAGTCAAATTATAGCAAGGGCTAATCGGCTTTGTGAATATTGTCAGTGTTCTATGGATTACTCCGCACAGCCATTTGTCATCGATCATATTGTGCCGATCGCTGAAGGTGGAACAACAACACTGGAAAACTTAGCTTTTTCCTGCGGTGGTTGTAATGGACATAAATACACAAAAATTCAAGCCTTAGATCCAGTTAGTCGCGAATTAGTATCTCTTTACAATCCCAGAACTCAAAAGTGGCTAGATAACTTTGTATGGAGTGATGATTTCTTGCAAATAGTTGGTTTGACAGCTATAGGTAGAGCTACTATCAACGCCTTACAAATGAATCGTTCTGGAGTTGTCAATATGAGAAAATTGCTACTTATGGCAGGACTACATCCTCCTAAATACTAATTATCTTCAGAATTTACAAGAGATTGAAGAATGCCGAATCGATTTCGTAGCCTAGGCTTTGAGTCATTTGTTGTAATTTTGCTGTGCTATCAATACCGCGTGACTTGAGCCAGAGAGAAATTGTGAATACCTTCTGCATGACAAAAAGCTCTAGGGCTTCAGGATTGTATTGCAACACATAGCCATCACCTTCGCGCTTAAACTCATGGGGAACTAACATCGCGGCATAGCGACTGAGTTCTGCACGCCAATCGAGGAGATAGCTAAACCAAGGATAAGTGGCATCAAGACGCACAAACCAGAGACGTACTTCCGAGATTTCTGATAATTCGCGAGGGTCGCCATCTTCCTTATCCCATACAAGTTCGATTTGAAATTGGCGATCGCCTTCTGGTGTTTCATCCCAATTGGTTAATAACTTCTCGATCGCAATTTTGGCAGGAGTAATATCCAGCGACTCAATACAGGCTTGGTTGATGTAGATGACAGTAGACATATAGCTTTTAGATAGAATTAAGTTAGGGCGACGCATCGCGCCGCCCTAATGTTTATTTTTTCGGTAAGTTTTCGCGAGGGTCAAAGGATTGGATTTCTAGCAACTGCTCGTAAAGTTCGCGCTCACGCTTGCTAGGATTTTTGGGAACGACAATCTGGACTTCTACATATTGATCGCCAAAGGTTCTAGCATCTTTGGGGAAACCCTTGCCAGAGAGTCGCAACTGCTGTCCAGACTTCACCGCAGGGGGAATAGTTAGCTTTACTAATCCACTGAGGGTTGGCACTTCCACTTGAATACCTAGTACCGACTCGCTCGGTGAAATGGGCAATTGACAGCGAATATCGGAACCTTCGAGGGTGAAGAATGTATGGGGCTTCAGGGTGATTTTGAGATAGAGATCTCCGCCCGATGCACCTTGACCTTTGAGGCGGATTCTTTGACCTGAAAGTACACCTGCGGGCATATTCACCTCAAGCGATCGCCCATCTTCGAGACGAATGCGTTCACGACCACCAACATAGGCGCGTTCGAGCGGTAATTCTAAAAGAGCTTCTGAATCACGGCGTGGTGTGGGGCGTGGTGGCGCTTGGGTGCTGGTGCGATAGGATGATGCGCCGCCTGTATCTTGGGCGCGTTCATTAGTGCGGAATTTGCCTAGGAGTTGATCGACAAACTCTTGGAAGTCGTTATATTGGCTAAAGTCCACATCACCTGTGTAGCCACCACGTTCAAAGTCTGGTGTATATTGCTCACGCGATGATGGTGGTCGTCCACCTGCACCTTGAAATCCGCCTTGTTTCCAATATTGCCCAAAGCGATCGTATTGCTGACGTTTGGTGGTGTCAGATAAGACTTCATAGGCTTCACCGATATCTTTAAATCGTTCCTCGGCAGCCTTGTCGTTGGGATTCAGGTCGGGATGATATTTCCGCGCTAACCTGCGATAGGAGCGCTTAATTTCGTCAGCCGTGGCTGTCTTCGGAACACCGAGGATTTCATAATAGTTGCGAAAGTTTTGCATATTTCCCGAACTGCAAACAAGGAGATAACTTAGCTTACCTTATCGTAGCTTTTGAAACGCTTGCGCGTTTGTCAAAAAGTATGAGTAGAGACGTTACGAAGCAACGTCTTGTGTTAGATCCAGCTAGGTAACCACATTAGCACGGGCAAATAACCCGATGAGATCGGTAAACCGATATAAATAGGCAACCAAAATATAAAAGCGATCGCAATAATTCCCACAATCCCCGAACCGAGCGCTCTCGTTTCCTGTAATGGCGATCGCCACATCACCGAAACTAAAAGGGCAAGGGCGGCAAAGGCAAAAACTGAGGCGGGCATATAGTGATAAAGAAATATGCAACGTTTGCTCAAGCTCCAAGGCAACCAATGACCAGCGAAACTAATCGTCACATAGGACGCAAACCACAATAGTTGAGATCGCTCTTTAGGATGAATTTCAGTTAATATTTGGGGCGAAAATTTTAGTTTTGAGGCAATTAAAAAAGCTAACCAGATTAATATGGCGATCACGCTGAGCCAATATAACAATGGGTTACCCATCGCATGAACAAATTGCACCATGCTATTGGGACGCATCTCAAAAAAATAGGCTACTGGACGAATTAATAAAATCCAACTCCACCAAGGCGAACAATAGGGATGAATAGGTGCAGTTGTTTCAGCCCCCAAGTTTTGATGAAAGCCAAGAATCTGGCGATGTAGTTCCCAAATATCAAATTCATGATTCATCATCAAATGCGGAATCCACTGCACAAAATAAAATGCGATCGGTAAAATGATTAAACCAATTAAGATTTGCAATGCATTTAAAGTTTGGCGATAACGTGACCATGCATAACCCATGAGAACGCCAAGTCCGACAATATAAGCCAAGCCTGTCCACTTCACACTAATTGAAGCGCCTAACATTAAGCCTGTAGCCATTACCCAAAACCAACGTTGTCGCGATCGCTTGAGGGCTAGCACTATACATAGCTGACTGAGCATCCCAAACAGCAGAATATAGGTATTGATCAAGCCAAACCGTGACTCCACCAATAACAAACCATCCATAGCCACAAACCAACCTGCTAGCCAAGCCCAACCACGGCGATCGCTCAACTGCCAAATCAACTCATAGGTAACTAAGGGCAGCAGTGAGCCTGCTAATGCCGTCATACAGCGATAGCCAAAGGGCGCATAGCCAAAAATCTGAATCCCTAGTGCCATGATGTACTTGGCTAGGGGCGGGTGAGCATCAAAAAATGGCACACCACGTAGATAATTTTGAGCAAACTTAGGGTAATAAAGCTCATCAAAAACGATATCCCCCAGACCATCCAAATTCCAAAATCGGCTAGCAAAGGCAACTAAAGCGATCGCCATGACTCCATAGATAGGATGCTCTGATAACCAGATCAGGCGATCGGATAAACGAGCAAAGGGAGTCATAGTTATTTGCTTACTCCAATGGCTCATTTACTGTTCTCATCTAAAAATACTGAATATAGACAGCGCCTAGCGCTGTGTTAAAACCCAGAGAAATATTTAAAAAGCTTGCTTTACAAGCTTTTTAAATATTTCTCTATACTGTAATTGAAAAATAGCTTTGCCATGCAAAGCTATTTTTCAATTATCTACCTGCTTTAATTTGAGCAACCAATGCTTCCAAATCCTTGACCTCTGGTACACCAGAGAAAAATACTCCGTTTACTACAAAGGAAGGTGTGCCGCGTACTCCTAAAGATTTACCAAGTTCAAAATCTTTCTTAACTGCTTCCTTGGCTTCTTTGCTTTGGCGATCGCGATTAAAGCGATCGATATCAAGCTTCAAGTTATTAGCTATTTCCAGATAAAACTCTTCACCAAGTTTGTTCTGCTGCTCAAACAAGGCATCATGGTATTCCCAAAACTTACCTTGTTGGAAAGCCGCCCATGAGGCAAATGCTGCGGGCTCCGCCTGAGCATGGATCTCGGCTAATGGGAAATGCTTGTATACCAAAGTTACATCGTTCTGATTTTTCGACATAAATTCTTTGACTACAGCATGACCTCTGGCACAAAAAGGACATTCAAAGTCGGAGAATTCCGCCATAATAATTTTCTGGCTTGCCGAACCTGTCACTGGAGAATTACGGAGTAACAAACGAGGCTCTTGGCGAATTTGCGATAAAACCTTATCGCGCAACTGCTCTTCTTGCTGAGCCTGAGCTTTTTGATAAGCCTGCACGGAGTCTAAAATCACCTGTGGATTTTTACGAATAACCTCTAAAACTTTAGATTCAAATTGAGTGTCAGACAGTTGAGCGCTAGCGGATTGTCCTGTAGAAGCACAACTAGTAATCATCAGTAAGAGTGCGACTAAGGCTGACAATAGATAGGGTTGGAGGCGCATTGCTAAAACATCCCAAATAGAAAGCGGAATTCTTATCGTTTTAAGTCTACACGATCGCTAATTAAAAACAGAAGTACAGCCTTTGCATTTCTATTGTTTCTATACCTTCTAGCACCTTATAGCTGTCGCCATTCTTGTTAGGACATAAAACCCAAATAGTGTGAGGCGGCGCTTCGTGCCGCCTCACACTATTTGGGTTTTGATTTGTCCTGATACAGGTGGCTATAGCTATAATGGGTGACGACAAAATATGTTAAGTTATACTAAGTTAGTTTAAGATTGCAACCGAGGAAATTATTTTGAGACGTAATTAAGAAAATCTTATTAATACAAATAGACATAAAAAATGACCGCTATTACTGATACTTTCAACAACAGCCAGACTCTTATTATTGCAGGTAACTATTCTGAATATTTAAACTGGCGTAAAAACAATCCATCGATCAAATCTTGCAAATATGTAGAACGGATTGAAGATGTGCAGGGGGTAAATGGTTTTTTGGCAAACATTGTTCTCTATGGAGATTATGAGCATAATCCTGTGTATCACACTTTAAAAATGCAAGAAATACTAGCAGAAAAAGCTTCTCCATTTCGTGCATACGTACATTAAAACTTAAGGGAGCGCCTTGCGTTCCCTTAAGTTTTAATGTACGTATGCAAGGGTTGGATAAAATAAATCAAAGCCCAAAATACAAGTAGCGGCGCTTCGCGCCGCTACTTGTATTTTGGGCTTTATGTCTTAAGCAAACCTTTGGTTGCTAGAGGACTTACGCAAAAACGCAGGGTAAGGACAATTCATGACTTATTTAACGTGAGTTCGAGATAAGCTACAAAATTTTAAAAGCCAAAACAGTAAAAGCCTCGCTTCGCGAGGCTTTTACTGTTTTGGCTCCTAGAGAGGGTTCGCGCTGCGAACCCTCTCTAGGAGCTAGTTTGAAATTAACCCGAACTGAGGTTATTTACTGCCTGTAAATATAGGTCAAGTTTAGATGTTCAGCCATTCTGTCAAAAATTTTATCTTCAGTAAACGGTTTAGAAAGAAATCCATCAAACCCATGCAAAAACAAATCTTCTTCTCTAATATCGATTAAGCTTGCTGTGAGAGCAATAATTTGAACTTTTTGCGAAGCCGATATATTTCTCATTGATTCAAGTTCCCTAATTGCAGAGGCTGCTTCTTGACCGCCCAATATAGGCATTCTGACATCCATCCAGATCAAATGGGGAGACCAAGACTGCCACACGGCGATCGCTTCTTCGCCATTACTAACTTCGCGCACCTCAAATCCCAGAGGTGATAGAATCCTAGTTAATAGTTGACGGTTCAGACGGATATCTTCAGCAATCAAAATGCGGTAAGTTTGATTCCCTTCAATCCCAATCACCCGATTTAGTAACTTATTGGGAGAATTTAGACTAAATAAATCTAAGGATCTCACAGGAATATAAAACCTAAAAGTAGAACCTTCGCCGACTTTACTAGTTACCGACATTTGACCACCCATGATCTTGACGTAGTTATAGCTAATGGATAGCCCTAACCCCGTCCCCTCTTGCGATCGCCTACCAGAATGCGTCTGCACAAAAGGCTGAAACAAAGTTGATATTTCTGCTTCAGATATACCTGCGCCAGTATCTTCCACTTCAAAGCAAAGAATGCGAGGTATTTCAGAGTATTCTCCAGCTATCGATTTCACATCTTCAGAGAGACTACGAACATCTACACGCACATGAATATGTCCTGTGTCCGTAAATTTGATTGCATTACTAATCAAGTTGATTAATATTTGGCGTAACTTACCTTCATCGGTATAAATATATGGGGGGACATCTGGTTGAATGCTGACATCGAAAGATAGGGATTTTTCTTGGGCTTTCAGAGATAACATATCTCTTGCCGTATCCACAATATTGTATAGATAGCACTCCTTTTCACGGAGAAGTACGCTGCCAGCTTCGAGTTTCGACATTTCTAAAATGTCATTAATCATCGTTAGTAAATGATTACCACTGTTGCAGATGGTTTGAAGGTCAGCTTGGTGTTGCTCATTTAACTCTTGGTCATAGAGCATAAGCTGAGCAAAGCCCAGAATTGCGTTCAGAGGAGTTCGCAATTCATGACTCATATTAGCTAAAAATGCGGCTTTAGAGCGACTTGCTGTCTCGGCTGCATCTTTGGCTAGTTTGAGATCGTGAGTCCTTTCCTCCACACGATGTTCTAAGAGGTTAGCCTGTTCTCGCAGTTTTGTTTCTGAGTCACGGAGCGCTATTTCTGTCCTTTTAAGCAGCGTAATATCATAGAAAGTGTTTAATAGAACCTGTTCACCTTTGAGCCATAGTGAGTGGAGAGATGCTAATACCCACAAGGGTTCTTGATTTGCTTTGCATAGTCGAATCTCATAGTCACGTACCCTTTGATTTTGCAAAAATTGCTGCTGTAAAATCTCCCATTCGGATGGTAAATAGTAAAGATCCTTAATTGAGCGCTTAATTAACTCGTTGGATTCCCTTTGTAGCATTGTCCCAGCGCTGGTATTGGCATAGGTGATCGTCCCATCTGAGAGGCTACTTACGAGCATTGCCATACTGGTTGATTCAGCGATCGCCCTAAATTGCTCCTCACTTTGGCGCATGGTTTCAACGGCGCGATTGTACTGCTCGTATTCGATCGCGTCACCATGTTCGGTAGTAGTCATCAGCATGATTTCGAGATCGCTTTTATCGCGATAGACGATCTCTAAAATTGATTGCAGGGTAGCTTGTGCCATCTTGCGTTCAATGATTTCACTTTTTAATCTTTTATTGACATCTAGTAGTTCTGATTCAACAAGATCGCCATGTTCAACTGCGGTTAACAGGGAATTTTCTAGATCGCAGTTCTCCATCTGAAGTTGGCTGACTGACCTTCGTAATTCTTTGACTTCTTGCTGGATCATTTGCCAGTCTTTGATGGATATTTCTTCAGAAACTTTGGGATTGTCCATGTAGGGAAATTTTGTTAAAGCACTGCAAATTATTTAGAAGCGTCCAAAACAAGAGTGATGTAATCTAGAATCGACTACCAATTTTTAAGAGATTCACTAAACTTATTATGCGCTTTTAGAGGCTCTGTCAGGTGAATCTTGTAGAAATTTTTTGAAATATTCGTCAATTATAAAATTATCAAGATAAATCAAACTCAAAAATTGGCATTACATAGAACGCTGAGATTGGGGCTTGGAGACCAAGCCTACTTTTGCAAATACGTATGGATCTACTCTCCAAATCCTCTTTTAAGATGTTATGGAAACATTATGACGCTCTTTGTTCTACGTAACATCAGTTATAGCAATGCAAGAGATAGATAGGACAAATCAAAACCAAAAAGATGAGTGGCGGCGCGAAGCGCCGCCACTCATCTTTTTGGTTTTATGTCCTAAGCAAAACTTACATTGCTATAACAAAGACAGGATGCAGCATTTTACGCTGCATCCTGTCTTTTTAACGTGAGTTCGATATAGCCATTTGCGTCGTGCTTCGCACGACGCAAATGGCAAAAGATGGTAAGAATCGCTTAGCGATTCTTACCATCTTTTACTTTCGTTGAACTGATGTTAAGTTTATGTCTTAACAAAAAATAATTTTGACGGGCGTTGATAGATGTGGTAAGGTGCGCTACGCTATTAATCCAAATTGCCTAAGTAATTAGTTATTTGATCTCAATGAGTTATCACTCCCAGACATATGCGATCGCTAGTCGCCAAGAAGATTTAGAGAGACACCTGCTAGAGTTGTCTGTCGTTGACCGTGAGCAATTGGCAGTTGCCAAGCGCTGGCAAGAACGACAAGAAGGCCCCTTGCTGATGATTTTGTTACAGCTTAGTTTTATTGACTTGCACCAGTTTAGTGGTTTGCTGGACTGGTCTGGTCAGGGTTAAACATCATGAGGGTGGATCGATGCTATCCACCGCTCACAGGGGGGATCAGTGCTACCTCATCACCATTTTTTAGAATTGTCTGGGGATCTACAAAATTTAGGTTGACGGCATAACGAGTAAGCGATCGCCATTTCTCTAGATGTGGATGGTTGCTCACAAGGCGATCGAATATTGCTGATACTGACGTGCCTGACTCTAACTTAATTTGCAGTTCATCGGTAGCGAGTACTTCTTGAAAAATGGCAAATAGCTTGACGGTAACTAGAATATCTTCAGCCATTGGTTCGTGGTTAATAGTTTTAATTTAGGTAAAAGTGTTGCTTGGTAACACTTTTACCTAATCAGCTTCTGCATTTTCGTAAGCGGCGATGATGTGATGCACTAGGGGATGACGCACTACGTCATTCTTATCAAAGAAATTAAAGGAAACACCTTCAACTCCTTTCAGAATATTCATTGCGATGATCAAACCCGACTTTTGATGGCGAGGCAGATCGATCTGGGTGATATCACCCGTTACCACCATCCGCGATTTAAAACCTAATCTGGTTAAAACCATCTTCATTTGTGCGGCGGTTGTATTTTGCGCCTCATCCACGATGATGAACGAGTTACTGAGGGTTCGCCCACGCATATAGGCAAGGGGTGCAACCTCAATAATGCCGCGCTCCATTAATTGCGGGACTTTCTCTGCCCCGATCATTTCGTGCATTGCGTCGTAGAGAGGACGCAGATAGGGATCAATTTTTTGTTGTAAGTCTCCAGGGAGGAATCCCAGACTTTCGCCTGCTTCGACAGCAGGACGGGTCAAGATAATCCGCTCAAATTTGTTGCTCTGTAAAGCACTAACTGCCGCAACAGCCGCAAGATAGGTTTTGCCAGTACCCGCAGGACCAACCCCAAAAATCAGATCGTGGCTTTCCATCGCCTTTACATATTGCTGCTGGCGATAGGTGCGTGGTTGCACTGAGTCTCCGCGTTTATTACGGGATATCGTCGCCCGATCGCGCCATTCTCCAGAGCGTTCCTCAGCGATCGCTTCAAGGGCGGCGCGAATATCTACGGCGGCGATCGTTTTTTCTTGTGACCACAGCGGCTTCATCGCCTTAATCACCTGTTCAACCAGACTGATCTGCTCAGGTGAGCCATCAATTAAGAGGTCTTGTCCCCGCAACACTAGCCGTACACTCGTTAGTTCTGCAAGTGTTTTGAGATTTTCCTCCCTTGTTCCTGCCAGACTGATGGCACTACTGGGAGTTGGCAAGCTCAAAATATACGGTTCGTCGCGGGGAGTACCCATTAAATTAATTTTCCTCTGGTTGTGATTGTGTGGGGCAAAGCCCCACACACTAATTAGTTAAATTTTCAGCGCCACTAATGACACGGGCGGACAAAACTTTGTCGCCTAGTCTTAGTTTATCTAAAGTTTCCTTACCATCGGTGACATAACCAAAAACGGTGTAGTTGCCATCGAGTAAATTTAAGCCAGCGGGAGTTAGTTCTGATTCAAATAGGTATATAAAAAACTGCGATGAACCCGCATTCGGATCATCATTGGGATGCGCCATCGCCACAGTCCCGAAGGCGGCAAAAGGTAGTACAGGTATTGTTCCCGATAAGCCCTGCTCTTCAAAGGTTTTGCCATAGGTAGGTACTTTTTGATCGGGCAGGCGTACTTCGATGGGGACTGTGCGGTATTTTTTTGTTTTTGGATCGATATAGCCGTCGGATGGACCAACGGGATCGCCTGTCTGCAAATAATAGTTTTCGTCTGCGCGGGTGAAAGTTAGCCCATCGTAAAAGCCTTTCTGAACAAGATCCACAAATTGACCTGCATTGACTGGCGCATTATAGCCATCGACCAAAATCGTAGCATTACCTTTTTCTGTGGATAGTTCTACAAGAGCGCGTCCCTTGAGTTGGGGGAGATTGGCATATTTCGCAGGAACTTCAAAGGGGAAGGTTTGGATAAAGTCGGCTTCTACTAGACCGACGTAATCCAAGGCTTTTTCTGATAGAGCCTTGACATTGTTACGATCTTTGATGGCGATCGCTTCTTGGAGAGGCACAAGGGCGGTTGTTAAGCTCGCCAAATGTTCGGTGACTAATCCTTGACGATCGCTACTAACTTCAGCAATCAACTGTGACTGATTTTGAGTTAGGGATTGCGAGATCGTTTCAATATCTTTTTTAAGATTGCTCCATCGTTTCAAATTGGCTTGACGAGGCATTTGCTCCAAAGTGTGTTGGACATCACGTAGGATCTCACTATCAATCGGCAAAGCATTTCTCAAGATAATGCGGGGATCTTTGATCGCACTTTTGGTTGGTAAGGCTGCCATACTTGGCGCGATCGCCGATATCATCGTTAAACAAGTCACGAGCAAACAAGCGATCGCCAACGTCACGCCCTTAAACCACCAAGATCTCTGAAAAATAAGATCTGTTTGATGATTAGTTTGATCGCTGCTTCTTTCTAAATTACGATTTAAATTAAGATTCAACATTGCACCCAAAACTAAATTAGCCACTTAAAAAATGCTATTGCATTTGGTTGCACTGTTAGGCAAACTTAATCTGATTTCATGCAGTCCTATCTTTAAGAATTCATCATGACGGACGCAAGTATCGATCAGGCAACAGAGCATAAACCAAAGTATGGGTCTGATGAATCAGATATGTCAGCCCTCAAAAATGATCGCCTATTTAGATCGATCATGGAAAATGTTGCTGACTTAATTGCAGTGATCGATGTCCAAGGCTATCGCATTTACAATAGCCCTTCCTATCAGAGAGTTCTGGGCTATACCTCTTCAGAACTAAAGGGTACATGGGCTTATGACAAGATTCATCCTGACGATCAAGCTCAAGTTCTAGAAGCTGCCGCAGAAACCTTAAGAACAGGTGTGGGCAAGGTTTTAGAATATCGAATGCAACATAAGGACGGCACTTGGCGGATTTTAGAATCATCGGGCAGTGTGATGCGTGATGAGCAGGGAAATGTCCAGAATATTGTGATTGTGGCTCATGACATTAGCGATCGCAAAAAGGAGCAGTGGGAACGCCGTCGTGCCGAACGAGAGCTAGAGCGATCGCGCCAAAGTTATAAAGATCTAGTTAGACGTGAGGAGATGCTCAACCGTCGCCTTGCTAGTCAGATTCGCAATTCCCTTGATCTCGATACGATCCTTGCTACGGCTGTCAATGAAGTACAGGATTTATTGCTGATCGATCTGTGTAATTTCTTTTGGCATGTTCCTGCTACCAATCCACCAGAATTTGAACTCGTGCATTTTGCGGCTAGTCATAACTTTCTGAATGCGGCTACTAGTTATCCGCTGACGCAATTGCCGAAACTTGGTCAGCGCTTACTTAGCCAAGAAATTATTCGGATTCAATCGATTTTTACCAATGCCGAACTAGATAACCCAAGTCGGATGATTCTCGCCGAGAAAGGTTTTACTTCGCAGTTACTTGTACCGATCAAAACCCGATCGCAAAAATTAGGAGTGATTGTGGCGGCGCATTGTCAAGGTAGTCGTCCTTGGGATGCGGATGAAGTTGAGCTACTCCAAGCAGTTGCTAACCAATTAGCGATCGCGATCGATCAGGCTGAACTCTTTGACAGCGCCCAAGCCAATGCCGCCAATGCCCAAGCCCAAGCCCTGCTGATCGAAAAAGCTCTTGCTGATTTACAGAAAACTCAAAGTCAACTGATCCAGACCGAAAAAATGTCCAGCCTTGGTCAACTCGTCGCAGGTGTGGCCCATGAAATTAATAATCCCGTTAACTTTATCTATGGCAATCTCAATCACACCAACCGATTTGTCCAGAATTTATTAGAGGCGATCGCTCTTTATCAAAAAAATTATCCAGAGCCAATCCCTGAAATCACCAATTTTCTCGATGAGATCGATCTGGACTTTCTCCAAGAAGATCTGCCCAAAATGCTGACATCAATGAAAATCGGGGCTGAGCGCATTCGCCAAATCGTTTTATCCTTACGAAATTTTTCACGTACAGATCAAGAAGGGCTAAAGCCATTTAATATCCATGAAGGGCTTGATAGTACGCTTCTAATTTTGCAAAACCGCTTCAAAGCCTATGGCGATCGCCCTGCAATTAACTTAACGAAGCGTTATGGCAATATTCCAGTTGTTCAGGCTTATGCGGGACAGCTCAATCAAGTGTTTATGAATATTTTAAGTAATGCGATCGATGCGATCGATGAGAGTGTCACCGATCGAGATCATGCCGCAGAGGCTTCTCAGCATGTCGCCAGTGAAATCTCGATCATTACCGAATTTAAGCCGCCTACACCTGATCATCAGCAATCCATGGTGATGATCAGCATTATCGATAATGGTCGTGGTATTTCTGAAGATATTGTCAACAAGCTCTTTGATCCTTTTTTTACCACTAAGCCTGTGGGCAAAGGTACAGGCTTGGGGCTATCCATTAGTTATCAAATTGTGGTAGAGAAACATCAAGGCAGATTGCAATGCTTTTCCAAAGTTGGTCAAGGAACTGAGTTTAGAATCGAAATTCCTGTGTAAATAGTATCCATAGGTAAGGCTGGGCGGCGCGAAGCTCCGCCCAGCCCATCCTTACCTCTAAAATCCTGAAGTGGTGCGAAGTATACCTTCTACGATTTAGTTTTTGTTTATCCTAGGCATTATAGCGATCGCCCCCCTATGAAATCCAACTCCCCCGACAATAACGCCTCACCCTTACAAAATATTTTCTCTTGGGTCAAAAATACACCTGAGCGAGCAATTGACGAGGCTTTTGAAGCGGCTGTCAACATCAAACGGATTGAGGAAGAAACCTTCAAAGGCAATAAAATCGCTAACGATGGCAGCTTTGGGAGCAGTGTATTTAGCGTCTTTGAGATTCAGCTTCAGAAATATCTCAGAACGATCAATGCAAGGCTAAGTTTTTATAAAGTAAGCGCGTCACTGCCCTACTTACAGACTCAAAGCTCCAGTAATCAAGCCAATATAGCGATCGCCAAATATGCGCCCAATAATCAGGACAATGATCCCGTTGGTAATGGACAACTATCCGCAAATCAACTAGGTGGCAATAGCCCTAGATTTTCTATTTACCAGAAACTTGCGTTTATTGATTACACTCTCGAAAGATATAACCGAGCAAGTGATCAGACTATTGATGTTTTAGCAAAGCCTTTGGTTAACACGAATGCTTCAGATAATCGGCAGAACTTAGAAGAGCTTGTAGAGACTGAAACTGATGAAAAGTTTCAACTCTTTAAGAGTGCGAATAAATCTAAAAAATACAGACGACCTCCTCAGCAAGTAACATCTGTAGAAAAAAGTATTTTACCTGGGTCTTTTTTCAAAGCTTTTGATCGGGTCAAACGTAATCTTACTGGCTCATATCCAGATTATGAGAAAGATATTGTTGAGGAATTAAGACAATCACAAAAACGCATTACTCAGGCTTTACGATACATCGTAATTCTAGTAATTTCCGTGATCGCCGTGCAGTTTCTATCGAAAGCAGTAGTTTTTAGTCCGATGATTGATAGTTTTACTGATCCCAGCATTATGACTGTTAAGTTTAGCCCTGCGGTCGAGGAGAGAGCCTTTAATGCGCTGCGATTAGCTAAGGAAAGAATTGAATTTGACTACACAATTAGGTCGATCGCGCTGGAAGGGTCAGCAGAGAGACAAGAATCTGCTAATCCTAAAAAAACAGCAGTAGAACAATCAGAAGAAATTGAAGAATTAATAAGACAGGAATCGATCAGAATTTTAAAAAGATTCAATGCTGAGAGCCTTGATGGGGTGAAAAACTTGCTTGCTGATATCACTGCATCCTTTGTCTTTTATCTGTTTTTACTCTCAGGGCGTAAAGAGTTAGAAACTATTAAAGAGTTTCTTGATGAAGTTCTCTATAGTCTCAATGACAATGCCAAAGCCTTCTTGATTATTATTTCAACTGATACTTTTGTGGGTTTCCACTCTAGCGAAGGATGGGATGCCTTGTTAACAGTTTTATTTAATCATTTCGGGTTACCTGAAAATAAAATATTGGCGCAATCTTTTATTTCAACAGTTCCCGTATTTCTAGATGGATTGTTTAAATTCTGGATTTTCCAATACCTGACTCAAGCTTCACCTGCTACTGCCACAATTTATCGAGAAATGAACGAATAAGTTTGATAGCGCTTTGTGTGTAAGAAAAAACTAAAGATAAAAGGCGGCGCTTCGCGCCGCCTTTTATCTTTGAACCGAGAATTGCTGTAAGCGATCGCAAAAACAAGTTAAGATTTATGATGGCATTGCGACTCCAGCCGTTGACAGCCATTGACTTTGTTAGTTTGCAATAGATTTTTACAAATTCCCTATGATTTACGAAATTTTCATGCCCGCGCTTAGCTCCACCATGACCGAAGGCAAAATCACCTCTTGGGTGAAATCACCAGGTGACAAGGTGGAAAAAGGCGAAACTGTCGTGATTGTAGAGTCTGACAAAGCCGATATGGATGTCGAAACCTTCTACGAAGGTTATCTTGGCGTAATTCTCACTCCCGCAGGCGAATCTGCTCCTGTTGGTTCGGCGATCGCCTATGTTGCTGAAACCAAGGAAGAAATCGAAGAAGCCAAGAAAAAAGCTGATTGTCAAAGTGGTCGTGGCGAAGCCAAAGAATGCGAGGAGCCTCTTGCTAAATTGGTTTCAATACCTACAGCAGCATCTACAGCTTCAATTCCTGAAGTAGTTGTCTCTTCACCACGCAAATCATCTGCCCCTGCCCCAGCATCAGGTCGGCAAATCGTATCCCCCAGAGCCAAGCGCATCGCTAAGGATAACGGTATTGATTTAGCCAAGATTTCGGGTACTGGACCTAATGGACGGGTTACCGCCGCCGATGTGGAAACATTTTTAAGCCCAGCCTCTACGTCTGCTGCTGCTCCTGTAGCTCCAGTATCATCTACCCCGACTACTCCAACAAAATCTGTAGCTCCTGCTCCTGCTAAAGCTGCCGCACCTGTTGCCCTAGGTACTGCTCAGTCCTTAACGACTTTGCAAAAGGCGGTGATCAATAACATGAACCAGAGCCTCTCAGTGCCTACATTCCGTGTGGGCTATACCATCACTACTGACGCTCTTGATGTTCTTTACAAGCAAGTTAAGTCTAAGGGCGTGACCATGACTGCACTTTTGGCTAAGGCTGTGGCGGTCACTCTGCAAAAGCATCCTTTGGTGAATGCAAGCCTTAGCGATCGCGGCATCGAGTACAAGAGCAATATTAATGTTGCCGTTGCTGTAGCAATGGATGACGGGGGCTTGATTACGCCTGTACTTCAAAATGCTGACCAAACTGATCTATATACACTTTCTCGTAATTGGAAAGGACTAGTTGAACGCGCTCGTGCTAAGCAATTGCAACCTGAAGAATATAACTCTGGCACATTTACTATTTCTAACTTGGGTATGTTTGGCGTTGATCGTTTCGATGCGATTTTGCCTCCTGGAACTGGCGCAATTTTAGCTGTGGGTGGTTCGCGTCCTCAAGTTGTGGCAACTAAGGATGGTGCAATTAAGGTCAGCAGCCAAATGCAAGTTAACCTCACTGCCGACCACCGTGTAATTTATGGCGCTCATGCCGCGCAGTTCCTACAGGATTTAGCAAAACTAATTGAAACCAATCCTCAGTCTTTGACTCTGTAATTTAGTATCGTAAAAGAGTGTTGATGGTGCGGCTTCGCCGCGCTATCAACACTCTTTTCTACATGGAGTTTCACGATGCGTCCCCTTGAGCTAATTGTCGAAGGATTTACCAGTTTCCGTACTCGTCAAGTGTTAGATTTTACGAGCCTTGATTTGTTTGCGATTACAGGCGCAACGGGAGCAGGGAAAACTTCGCTTTTGGATGCAATGACCTTTGCACTTTATGACGAAGTATCTCAGAAGCCCAGCTCTCCCAAGGAATTAGTCAGTCAAGGAGCTAAGCAATTAAGAGTAGAATTTCGGTTTGTGATGCGACAAACTGAATACAAGGCTGTTCGCACATGGCGCAACCGTGGCAAAACTGCTGTTCCAAATTTCATGTTAGAAGAATTAGTTGGCGAAGAATGGGAAAGATGTAGTACCCAAAACGCCGCAGAGATTATTGGCATGGACTTTAAGACTTTTACCCGTGTAATCATTTTGCCACAGGGACAGTTTGATGAATTCCTTAAAGGTGAGGCTGGTAAGCGGCGCGAGATTTTACGGCAGTTGGCAGGATTTCAAATATTTGAGCAAATGCGGAAGGAGGCAAGCGATCGCACCAGTCGATTTAAAGCTGAGCGTGAAGGTTTAGATAAAGTCCTTGAAGGGATGCAAGCACCAACTAAAGAGGAAGTAGAATCTCAACAATTAGAATTAGCAAATCTAGAAATTGCAATTCCTGACTTGGACATTCAAGCCAAGCAAAGTCAAAAACTGTTAGAAGCAGAAGAAAGACTCTTTGCTCAAATCCAGCAATATCAGCAGCTTTCCGTGAAATTAGCGCAATTGCAACAGGATGCATCACAAATCCAAGTTTTAGAAAATCAATTGCGAAATGCTCAGTTAGCGAATTCGATCATGGGAACTTGGACAGTCCTACAAACTGCGCGTAAGCGCGTGGAAACTACGATCGCCGATCTTGCAAATACTAATAAACAGCTAGAAATTGCCAAATTTGATCTCGATCAGCAACAACAAGCCTATGCACAATCACGCACTGAGCAAATCGCCGCCCAAAGCCATATCGAAGCTCAAGAGCGCAATCTCGCCTTGGCGGAATCGCTGCATACACAGCAACAACAATCAGAAACCGAGTTGGAACGCGCTAATCAGAATGTTTTAGAGCGATCGCAAGTTCTCAAAAAAGCAACTAAGGCTGTAACTCAAGCAGAATCAGATTTGCAAGCCATTACGCAAAATTTGCAAACCCTTGAAGTTTCTCTCAAAAGCTCTCAGTACGATCCCGCTAGACTCGAACAATTGCGCCAAGTTGCCGAACCTCTCACGCAATGGCAGATTTTGCAAAATAATCTGACTAAGCAGCAGCAAAAATCTACCCAGTTACAAACAGAAATTCAAAGTTTTACGCAACAACTAGAGAAAGCACAACAGGCGATCGCTAAGGCTGAACATGATTTTCGAGTCGCGAGTAATGTTCTCAAGGAAGCAGAATCTTCTAATCTGCAAGCATTACAAACTAGTCACGCTAACGCCTTACGTACCGAATTGCATGATGGCGATCATTGCCCTGTGTGTAACCATCTCTACAGTTTAGAAGGTTTGCCTGAACTTCCTGAACTAGAATTAATTGATACGACAGGATTAGTAAAACAGAAGGAAGTCGCTGAGCGTCAGTTAGCAAAATCATTACAGGACAAGGCGAAAATTGAGGCTAGTCTGGAATCTTCGCAGCAACAGTTTGAGATTCAAACTCAGGAAATTAGTGATCTGGAATCGCAACTTGCTAAACTGCAAAAACAGATTGATCAAGTTCTTAAGACGGCTTGGCAAGCGGTCGATATTCTACGCGATCGCCAAGTACTTGAGGCTCAAGAGTCGGGTTATCTGAAGCTAATTGCTGAACAAAAGGAAATGGCGATCGCCTTACAAAATGCCGAAAATAAACTTAAAACTAGCCAAGAAAATCTACAATTAGCACAGAAAGAATTTGATAAATCAATACAGGAAAAAGTACTTAGAGAATCGCAACTACAGGAAATTTCGCAACGGTTGCTAGAAATTACTAATGGCAAGAGTTATGAATCATTGCGTCAAAGTATTTTGCAAGCAAAGACGGAACTAAGCGATCGCCTTAAAACCATCGAAACTAAATATCAACAAGCCCGTGAAACCTTTGCTAAACGTGAGGAATCTGCTACTAAGGTGCAAGAAAATCACGATCTTGCCATCGCCGAGCAAAATCAACAGGAGACCTATTGGCAACAAGAACTTAACTCTATTAACTTTACCGAATTAGAATTTCTCGCGGCTCAAACGGCGCGATCGCAAATGGACGTATGGCTACAGCAAATTGATAACTATCAACGTCAAGAGCAGGACTTAACCACGCGCCTACAAATGTTTGCCGAGTCGATTAGCGATCGCCAAACTGATGAACAGGCGATCGCAAAATTGCGGGAGAAATCTCTTCAAGTCGAACAAGCTTTACAAATAGCAAGTGAAAGCCGCGCCTCCATCAAAGCATGGCTAGAGCAAGCCCAACAAAAACGCCAAGAATCGCAGGAATTGGAGGAGCGTAAAATTGCCCTACAGGTGCAAGAGCAAACCTATCACACCCTCGCCCAAGATTTACAATCCAATCGCTTTCAGGAATATATTCTCGACAGTTTGCAGCAGGAACTCGCTTATCGAGCCTCAGCTCTCTTACAACAACTTTCTGAAGATCGCTATATCCTCCAAATAGAAAGTGGTGATTATTGGGTAGCAGATAATTGGAATGGTGGCGAAAAGCGTCGCGTCAAAACGCTCTCAGGTGGTGAAACCTTTGCCGCTTCTCTCTCGATGGCACTTGCTCTATCGGAAAGATTATCAATGGGCATCGAACTGGGTAGCCTCTTTCTTGATGAAGGTTTCGGTACGCTCGACAGTGAAACCCTCGAGAGTGTTACCCAAATCCTCGAATCCTTACGCCAACAGGATCGCCTGATTGGTGTGATTACGCATATTCAGTCCTTAGCTGAGCGATTACCTACCCAAATTCATGTTCGCAAATCAATTAATGGTTCAGAATTAGTTAGAATCTGAAAAAGAATAGCGGCGCTTCGCGCCGCCATTCTTTTTCTTTTTTGGGAATACTATAGCAAAGCTAGAGTTAGCTAGTAAAAACCAAAACCACAGAAGATGAGTTGCGGCGCTTCGCGCCGCAACTCATCTTCTGTGGTTTTACGTCCAAAGCAAAACTTGCTTTGCTATATAGCGCTCCTAAATGAGTTGTAAGATTTTGAGAGTTGTGAGAGTGCGCCCCGAAGGGGCGCACTCTCACAACCTATTTAGGATTGCTATATAATTCAAATAGAGTCCAGATTTTTAGCTCAGGATTGGTAAGATGATCGCTGTAAAAACTCTCTACGAAACTGACTTTAACCTTTGGCTAGAGGAAACCGCACTCCTAATCAAGGAAGGTAAATTAGAGCGCTTAGATATTGAAAATCTACTTGAAGAAATTGAAAGTATGAGTCGGCGAGAAAAAGATGCAGTTGAAAGTAATTTAATTAGAGTTATGCAACACCTTCTTAAATGGAATTATCAACCACAAAAGCAATCGCCTAGTTGGGCTTATACGATTATCGAACATTCTCGAAGATTAAATACGGCTTTCAAAAATAGCCCTAGCCTAAAGCGATATTTCGATGATGTGTTTGATGAATGTTACACTGCGGCTTGCCAAGCAGCTTCTGTTGAGACACAACTGCCTTTGGTAACTTTCCCCCAATCCTGTCCTTTCTCAAAGTCTGATGTATTGGATATTAACTCAGATGACTATTTAATTAGTTAGGATGGTTGGTGCAAAGCGCCGCATCCATTCCTAACTAATTGATTGCACAAAAGCGATCGCCTCTTGTCTTGACGAAATCTTGCCTTCAACTTGAGCAATTTTGACATTTTCTAGGAGTTCTCCAATTTTTGGACTAGGTGGAATTCCTAACTCTTTTCTTAAATCATCACCAGTAATCAAGGCTACAGGATAGGCGATCGCATCATGGGGATTGAGCCAACGCTCTAGCCAAGGTAAAATCTTCGTTAACTCATAATCACTAGCTAAAGCAAGAGAGGCGATCGCTGGGAAAAATTCTAGAGTTGATTGAAAGAATTTGTACTGTTTCTTAGGAGAAGCATCATCTAAAAGTGCGATAAATTGAGGCAGATAACGCAAAATGCCGACTAACCAGCGTTGCTCAGCCCGACTCATCCCAAGAGTATCTAATGCGGTCGCACTATTAGTCAAAGCTGCTAATTTAATGACTACTAAGGCAAAGCGATCGCCTGCTAACTGTTTACTAAAAAAATATTCTAAATTAGGGAATCGATCTAACAAAAGCGAAATCACATGCTCAATTTTAGCAAATCGCTCCAAATTTAAGTGCTGACTTGGCAACCAATCTTCTAAAATGTGATCTCCAACTGCTTCCGTCATCCATTGACTACCATTACTAATTGACAATAGATACCCTAATTCGGTGCGTACCCGTTCCGCAGCTACAGATTTTAATCCCGACGCAAGTTTGATCAAAACCTGCCGTGTTAAATCTTCAATCTCAAAACCTAACTGCGCCGCCTGTCGATATCCCCGCAAAATCCGTAAAGGATCTTCTGCCAAATTCTCAGGTGCAACCATCCTAATCCTTTTTTCGTTTAAATCCCCAATTCCATCAAAAGGATCAATAAAATCTTCTCTCTCCGATAACCCTTCACCAAACCCCAATGACCGATCGCCAATTAATTGATGACATTCCATTGCGATCGCATTCATACAAAAGTCACGCCGTCCCAGATCCGCAATTAAACTACTTCCCATCTGTTGAGCAAAGTCAGCAGTTCCATTTGGAAATACAACTCGTGCAATTTGACGCTCTGCATCTAAGACAACAAATCCTGCCTTGTATTTACGGGCGATCGCTTGAGCCGTTTCCACTGCATTTTCAGGTAAGACAAAATCAAGATCAAGATATTTACCTTGTCGCTGCAATAGGCGATCACGCACCCATCCTCCTACCAAATAAGCAGGTTTGGGTAAATCATTAAAATCAAAAGGAAACTGTTGCAAAATCTATTTTATAGTCCGCTTTGTTAAAGGTGTTGATGGCTTAGAGATATGTTATACCAAAACGCAAAATGGCGTAGCGATTTTGTGAATTGAAAACCAAACCCGTGAATTCACGCCCCGCAGGGGCGCAAATTTACGGGTTTGGATAATTTATTTTGCACAAGTACTTATACGATCGCCGTGTTGATACAGCAAAATTTTTGATCGTAGTGAGGCATATTTTTGTAGTACGGTTACACTTGTAGATAGAGTTTTGGGTACAGCCTTGTCATTTAAGGATAAAACAATTGCGATAACAGGCGCTTCAGGCACGATGGGTCGTGCATTGATGTTTGAGCTATCTAAACGAGGGGCAAGAATAATTGCACTAACCACTTCACCTGATGTAAGTTTCCAAATAACAGATGGTAATAATCCAGCAAAAAAAGAAATAGAAGTTATAACTTGGCAACTAGGGCATGAAGCCGCGTTACGAGATCGCTTACAAACCGTTGATATTCTTATTCTAAACCATGGTGTTAATGTCCTAGGTGCAAGGGATTCTATATCAATTTATAAATCCTATGAGGTTAACACGTTTTCTTTTTGTCGTTGGATCGATGTGTTTTTAGAAACTGTCGAGTCTAGCCCAAACTCTACTAAAGAGATTTGGGTAAATACTTCTGAAGCTGAGGTCAATCCTGCTTTCAGTCCATTGTATGAACTCTCAAAACGGGCGATCGGTGATTTATTGACACTACGTCGCCTTGATAACTTCTGCACAATTCGTAAATTGATTTTAGGTCCTTTCAAAAGCGATCTTAATCCCTATGGTGTGATGTCTGGCAGTTTTGTGGCTTGGGCGATCGCCTTTCTAGCACAACTTGGTTTACACGATATCATTGTCACCATTAATCCGATTACCTTCATTGCCTATCCCGTCAAAGAATTTTGGCGATCGCTCTATTTTCGCTTATTCTCACGCTGTCAACCATAGAATTGATCATATGAATCCTTTACTACAATCAGAAATTTGTCAGTTTATTCGTGAGATTGGTCAAAAAGCGATTCATCTAAGAGAGTCGGGTTTTCAAGTTGACGAGAAAGGTTTTGATGATTATGTAACCAATGTTGATCGCGAACTCGATCACTTGCTTAGTCAAAGGTTTCAATCATGGTTCCCCAATGATGTGGTGATCAGTGAAGAAAATTCGCGATCGCAGGAACTATGGAAACAATATACGGAATTAAATCAAAAGTACTGGTTTATCGATCCCATTGATGGCACAGATGACTTTATTCATGGGCGTGAATTCTATTCGGTGATGGTTGGAGTTCTGGAAGCATTTCAGCCTACGCTGGGTTGGATCTATGCACCCAAGAGCGATCTTTTATACTTTGGTGGTACGGCGATTAATGGAGTATTCACCGTCACAAATGGGAATGTTCCTGAAGTTCTCTATGCAGTTCCGCCCATAGGAGCAAGTAGCGATCGCGTGATCGTCAGTAAAAAGGATGATCTCGCCTATGGTGATGCGATTCGGGCGGCGGTTCCCGATGTCGAGTTTTATACCCTTGGTAGTTTTGGCTTAAAGGTAATGGAAGTTGTCCAAGGTCGGGCAAGTGCCTATATCTATCTCAATCGTCGGGTCAAGCTCTGGGATACGGTTGGGCCTTTGGCGATCGCCAAAGCCGCAGGGCTAATTTGTTGCGATCTCTCAGGACGAGAAATTGGCTTTGGCTATGATGATATTCATCCTGAAAAGTTAACTCACAATCAAGTCGTTGTCATTGGTTGGTCAAAATTTATTGATGAACATCTTAAGGTGATTTATCAAGAACTTCACAACCATATTTTATAGCAATGTAAGCTTTGCTTAAGACTTAACCCTAAAAAGATGAGTGACGGCGCTTCGCGCCGTCACTCATCTTTTTAGGGTTGATTTGTCCTAGCTATCTTTTGCCTTGCTATATAATCTGCGAAACCCTTGCAATTCTGGGAACATTTTCAGGCAAGATATTAAATTGCTATGGTTGCCGAGCAAATATCTAAAAGCTTAAGGTTTGTCAAGAAAAATGAGTACCCTTCCCTCTTCAGAAATTTATGATGCGATCGTGGTTGGTTCTGGAGCCAATGGCGGCGTTGCGGCTAAGGAATTGAGCGAACGGGGTCTCAAAGTCCTTGTCTTAGAAGCAGGTCGTACTCCCGATGCTAAGGCAGATCTGGGGCATCAGGTTAGGGATATGGCAAAGCGCTTTTATAACCTCGCTGTTTCTAAGCGACAGTCCTACCAATCGATGCACCCTGGCTATTGGAAGGCAAACCCTGACTTATTTATCGATGAAAAGGATAATCCCTATACCACACCAGACGATCAGCCTTTTTATTGGATTCGGGGGCGACAGGTAGGCGGTAAAAGTTTGACTTGGGGGGGCATCACCCTTCGCCTATCGGATTATGAATTTAAAGCCGCCAGTCGTGATGGACATGAGCAGGACTGGCCGATCGCCTATGCCGATCTCGCACCTTACTACAGCAAATTAGAGCAGTTTTTTCAGGTGCGCGGCAGTCAAGAAGGACTAGCCCAACTGCCCGATGGTGAATACCAACCCACACTACCCCTTACTCCCGCCGAACTGCATTTAAAGCAGGTTGTGGAAACTAATTGGTCTGACCGTTGCCTGATCCCTTCACGGGGCTTCGGACTGCACCGCCCCACCCCAGAGCAACCTTGGCCGATGTATTCTAGCCTAGGATCTTCGCTCAAGGCAGCGATCGCCACGGGTAATGTAACTTTGAGATCGGATGCAGTGGTTAGTCATGTGATTTTTGATCCAGATACGCGCAAGGCTCGTGGTGTGGCATATCGCGATCGCAACAGCAAAACCACCCACGAAGTATTTGCGCGTACAGTCGTTCTCTGCGCTTCCACGATCGAGTCAGTACGAATTCTCTTACATTCCACGGAGAAATATCAACAGGCAGGATTAACCAACCCGTCGGGAATGCTAGGACGTTACCTAATGGATCATGTATCCACTTCCACTTTCTTTTTCTTACCAAATATCAAGCAGACGAAAACCTTCGATTTGTCGGGATGTGATAGCTTTTTTATTCCCTGCTTTACTAATTTGGAATCACAACAAGAGAAATTTTTGCGCGGCTATGGCATTTGGGGTGGGGTACAGCGCTTTGATTTACCAAGCATTGTCCGTAAAGTCGGATCTGGTTCCATTGGCTTTCTGATTGCCCATGGAGAAGTTCTACCTCGTTATAACAACCAAATTCAATTAAGTAATGATGTCGTTGATGCATGGGGAATTCCTGTACCCCATATCGAATGTGCTTGGTCAGAGAACGAACATCTGATGTTAGACCATATGCACCGACAGATTGATGAAATCATTAAACTTGCTGGTGGAAAGAATATGAAGTTGACGGATATGTTCCATGTCCCTATCTTTGCAGATTTTGTCAGCCAAATGGAAGAAATAATGGCATTTTCAGCTCCCCCTGGTTATTACATCCATGAAGTCGGCGGCGCGAGAATGGGAACGTCACCAACAAACTCGGTAGTCAATGCCCATAATCAAATTTGGGAATCTCCTAACCTGTTTGTCACCGATGGAGCTTGCTGGACTTCATCGGGTTGGCAAAGCCCTACTTTAACCGAGATGGCAATTACAGCGAGGGCAAGTGCGTTTATTGCTGAAGAGATGCGTAAGGGTGTTTTTTAAAACTATAAATACAAGAGATGTTGTACCGCTTTGCGGTGCAACATCTCTTGTCGGGGAACTCATTCAAAATCAACGAGCCTGAGAAAAAATTCGGTATTCTCTAGTATCAAAGCTAGAAATATGTGAATCTGATTGAGTATTATCTTCTGGTAAATTTGACAATTCATTGGGAATCATTCGGACAAGGTTGTAGCGAGTTTCACCAGCATAAATTGCAAGGGCGATATTCAGCATATCGATAAATGCAATGACTGATTTACATTTAGGCTCACTATATTGACTATAGTATTTAATTACAGAAGCTACCTTTATTTCAAGGAATGGGCGAATAGATTCATTTAGTAATAGAAGCTTCACAAGTAGCATCACTAAATTGATCGGGTTTGTATGGTGAAGTAAGATATTAAATAACTCCGTTGGCTGCTCGCGATCGCTAATTGTGATTTCACTAATTAGATACTTAGCGGTTTTTAAAATTAAGAGTGTACTAACAGGATCGTCATGGTGTTTTGATTTTAAATCCCACAAACCATTATCCAGTTTAGTTTGTAAAGTCTCAGATATTTCAGCATCAGCCATAGAAAAATCGATATATTTAAGCAAGCCAACTTTAAATTCTTGATAGGATAGATTCTGGATATTCTCAAGGAAATTAATAGCTAATTGTTGGCAATTAAGTACACTCTTTTTTGTAAGCATAAGTGTAACTAGATTAATCACATTGTTGCTTAGGCTTGTAGGGTTTGTGGAGGGATTGTGTAGGGATGATTGCGTACCTATACGCGCAGTGTACATAGCGAGATCAAACTTAAACTTATCTTTCATCTTTTGCGCTAATAAGTGAGCAGCTTGTCTTTGCTCTTGAGAACTGGCTGGGTTTGTATATTGATAAGCTAGTAAGTAAGATGCAAAACGATTACCCCAATTTTGATCGTGATTGACCTGACTTTCTAAATGCAATGTAAAGAGTTTTAATGATTGAAAATCTTCACTATTGACAAATATCTGCAACCAAATTCGGAGAGTTCTTAATTTAATAGATTTTGGTTTCTTATGAATTGAAGGATGATTAAAAACATCAATCAATGATTGAATATAATCTCTCTTATTACTAACTGTCCAATTATTAACCAGAATATAACAACAACGTTTTAGTGTATAAAAAAATTCTTTTTCATTATATGCAGTCAAAATTTGATCGAGTGCATGAGTAATTTCAGGATTATTGCCATCACTAAAATTTACGAATAAATTCCTAAAATCTACAAGTACGAGATCTGGCGATTTACAGCGCACAACGTCTAAAAAGAATTCATAAATTCTTTTCTGTGCTTGTTCAATTCCTTGAGAGTAAATGCGATCTGCTGTCCAGAACATAATAATTTCATTTTTTAAGGTGTGAACTAACAGTATCTAAGAACCTATTTAAGAATTACTTTCTACGGTTAAAAGCTCTAAGAAAGCCCCCTCAATCCCCCTTAAAAGGGGGAAGAATTTAATTCTCCCCCCTTTTAAGGGGGGCTGGGGGGATCTAGACAATTCTTAAATGGTTTCTAAAGCTTGTATTTCTTACTGACAAAGCTTAATAGAGTACTTGTATAGATATTATTCACTTTTTTAACTGTTTAAAAGTGATTCTTGGGGCGATTTTGTTATCAAAAAGATATACGGAAGTTATGTAAATGTTATATGTAGCATTTGGCAAGGCTCAAGAGCCATAATGCTTGAACCCCCAATAATATAAGAGTCGGTGCTTCACACCGACTCTTATATTATTGGGTAATCGCTACCCTCTTTCTAGCTTAGCGTCAGACCATAAAACCCACAGCAATTCCCAAGCAACCACATCCCAAGATATTTTTTAAAAGTGTTGTGACACAACACTTTTAAAAAATATCTTGGTTTGGGTTTAAGCACCAACCTCTTGGCTGAGCGGAGTAGCTAAATTTTGTTGTCGCACCGCACAAACATTTGTGCAATGATAAAAGTACACAGAAAAAAGCCCACTGTTTCCAGTGGGACTAGCATTTTTGTGTTGAGTGCGGATATCTTAAATCATTTTGTGGTCAAAGATATTAAGTTTTTTGCCTCCTTAAGTGATTTTTTTGTGATCACAAGTCACAAAACACAAAATACAAGTAACAGCAAACCCTGCTGTTACTTGTCACCCTCTAGTTAAAGATTTTGCTAGCCCTGACATGCCTGAAGAAGCCAACCTCCCATCTCCACAAGAATCTCCTGCCTCTCCATTTAAAAATCTGACGGGAGCAGCGATCGCCGCTACTCTTGCCACTGGGCTTTACTCATTTACAAATATGGTGGCTCACAAGCTAGCTTCAGCACCTTTGCAAACTACGAATACTCTGGCTAATCGCATTGCCACGCTGGTTCGCACATTATTGTTAGCGATCGGCACTGGCGCAACGATGATTTTTGCGGTAATTGCGGTGGGTTTGGTGTTGCTCACGATTAAACAAGTATTTATGGCGATCGCCATTAAAAAGTAAAAAATCGCGCCTTGCCATACCTAATCAAAACACCAAAAAGCACATCCTTTGGATGTGCTTTTTGGTGTCTACCATTCCAAAACCAGTCCTTGCGATCGCAAAAGCGTCTGTAAATCGCCAATCCTACCGCGATCGAGAATAGCCTGTGGAGTTAATGAGGGATCATCCTGCAATACAATCCAAGCAGCAGTGGCTCCTGCTGCGGCTCCTGCCGACCATTCACCCACATGGATGCGCGTTGCGCCATTAACAATATGACTAACTGCGATCGCCTTACCACCCATCAGCAAATTATCAATACGCTGAGGAATTAAACTCTCAAACGGCATGATAATTGGACGGACTTTATCCTCATTCGCAGGAGCAGAACTGGGAGCTTTCGATGGTTCCCAATTGCGATAGCGACAGCCATGCATATCGATCGCATAGTGGGTCAACCCAATCGAAGTAGGATTAAAATTGCGCCCACCTTCCATATCATTACGAATATCTTGCTCACGCATCAAAAACTCAGACTGACCATAGGCTGATCTTCCCAAAATTCTCCGACCTTCACGGATATATGGATACATGCTCAACCCTGATTCTGTGGGCATCGGGCTATCAACTCCAGACATTAACCGTAGAGGAAATTCTGCGGATGCATAATTTTCCATGAGCCATTCCGCAAATAACAGAGCGTGGTTTTCCCCATCCTTGAGGGCTGACGTATTCAATCCCCCCAACCAGTTTTGCTGTTGTCCCGAATCTCGAATTTGCTTGTCAGTCAAGATTAGAGGAGGATTCATTATCCCCCAATCATTACCACGGTTCCAGTTAATTACCGTCATATCGCCTTTAGCAGGAATTGCCTTAAAAGGATCATCCCGATTCATACTGACAATACGACGATAGTTGAATACGCTATTGCCTTCAAACATGGGGAATCTACCCAAGTCATAGTCTCTGCGATGCTCTTCACGGGAATAACCTGGTTGAACTTTGCGAAGTTCTTTGAGCGATCGCCCTTCATCATCGGCAATTTTCAGAACAAAGGGAAAAGTAAAAGCTTGTGTGCATTCAGGATTGTCGGCTACCGCATGTAATTCACCCGTAGTATCAAAACCTTCAGCACCTAAACGGTGGGGAATATTTGCCCAAGCGATCAATTCAGCAGTATCGGTGGAATCAATCACGATCATCTGCTTACCTATAGGAGGCTGCAAACGGATGGGCTTCTTAACAAAGGTTTCATCAGAGTTCCAGTTAAACCAGCTTATGATTTCACGAGATAAGCGCCCTTGAGAAAGATAGTTAGGATCGCGAGGAATTCTCTGTACAGCATGGATAGCGGTAATGCGATCGCCTTTTTCATTAAAACTCGCGCCCTTAAAGGCAGTCTGAGTAATCCATCGACTCTTAGGGGCTGAGCGCTGCGACTCTCGCAAAAATTCTTCGGATGCAAGTTCTCCTGCATAGGGGGTAAAGCAAAGATTGCCCACCCAACAGCTATTGGTGTCCGCCACCACCGCCTCTGGTTTCAGGTAAGAATATTTCTCTGGCAAAGCGGGCTGGCTGGCAATAACATTTTTAAAATGCGTCCAACTGAGGGGAAATTGCTGATGATAACGCATTAGTAACGATTCATCGATCGCGCTAACACCCTGCGAACTAACCTGACCACCCAGCATCGGAGTAAGCTCGATCAGGCAAGTTGTTGCCCCAGTTTTCATTGAATGATAAGCCGCCGCAACACCACCTAATGAACCTCCCACAACAGCTACTTCGCATTCCCATACTTCGGCATCCTCTGGTGCTGGCGGATTTAGTAATGGATAGCCATTGCGATCAAATAATGGAATTGGATTATTAGTATTTTGGGCGATCGGTTCAATAGACTTCGGCTTATTAAAAATCTGCCAAGTTCTTGCTGTTGCGCCGCTAAGTACCACACCCATAAACAACAACCCTAAGATGTATCGCAATTTAGGGCGAAAAGATGGCTTAGGCTTTAGATCTTCAACATCTTCGACGCGATCGCTAATGTTTTCTGGTTTGTATTGTTGATCTTCTTGATCGCTCATAACTTGCTATTACTAACTGAAGATTTGCCTGTTTGGAAGACAAGCAAGTTTACTCACATCACACAATCTTAAGATTAACTTATAGTGTCAGTGATTAGACATATTTTAGTGTATGCGAATTGGCTGAATAAAAAAGTTCGCAATTTATAGCCATAGCCACCTGTAATTCTCATTATGAAATTTGTGAAATCGATTTTGTTGTTTCCAGCACCGAAGGCGCTGAAAACAACAAAATCGGTTTTTTGAAAACCCGCCGTTGGCAGGCTTTCAAAAAACCGATCTTTAATAATGAGAATTGCTAGTAATTTAACGTGAGTTCGATATAGCCATTTGCGGCGTGCTTTGCACGACGCAAATGGCGAAAAATGGTAAGAATCGCTTAGCGATTCTTACCATTTTTCGCTTTCGACGAACTGACGTTCAGTTAAGTAGATCACCATAATTAAAACCTAGAAAGGTGTCCCGCCTGCTACGCGGGCGGGTTACCTTTCTAGGTTTTTAGGTTACTTCTGCCTAGTTATTTATTAGCTACAAGCTACTGGTGCGCCAAGTTCTTTAGGAGTAGCAAAAGAAGTTCCACAACTACAAGATTTACTAGCATTAGGATTACGGAATCGGAAACCACCACCTAATAAATCTTCTGTATAGTCAAGTTCTAAACCTTGCAATTGAGGCAAGTTACTATTATTGATCACAATTTTTACGCCGTTATACTCGTATTGATTGTCATCAGCTTCGAGTTGGTCAACAAAGTCCATTAGATAGGACAAACCAGAACAGCCACCTTGTTTAATACCTAAACGTAAAGGTGCAGAAGTGGCACGTTGGGTTTGAAGATTTCTTACGCGTGCGATCGCAGCATCGGTCAATGTAATCATGTGAAATTTTCCTGTGGGTAAATCGTGCTAAGAGCAATATTAGTCTTCAAGTAACACAAGTGCAATACTAGCTAGAGAGACATTGGTGTAGCCAACCACTTTGGCGGCTTTATAAAACGGCTTAGTTAGAAAGCATTTATGAACACCAAATAGACGCACTCCCTGATCTAGAAGTAGTCCAGTTTTGAAATGAAAATTACGATGTAGTTTTACAGCCTTAGCAAGGTTGGATTTTGTTTTACAGCAAACCATGAGTTTTCTTTGATAATTCAACAACTTACTCTATGTTATAGCAACCATGAATGAGTTGTGAGGATACGCCCCGAAGGGGCGCATATTCAAGGTTATCGCAAACCATAAATGAGTTGTGAGGATACGCCCCGAAGGGGCGCATCTTCAAAGTTATCGCAAACCATGAATGAGTTCGCATCTTCAAAGTTATCGCAAACCGTTATCGCAAACCATAAATGAGTTGTGATGGTACGCCCCTTCGGGGCGCATCTTCAAACCGCTTTTTATAACTATCCAGAAAACTAGTGGCAGCGCAAAGCGCTGCTATAGCAATGTAAGTTTTGCTTAGGACATAAAACCAAAAATATGAGTGGCGGCGCTTCGCGCCGCCACTCATATTTTTGGTTTTGCTTTGTCCTATCTATCTCTTGCGCTGCTACTAGTCAATGTAAGTGAAGACAGCTATACCTTACAAATAACGCTAGTTTGGGTAAAAATGGGATAGGCAGTGCTAGGTGCTGCCCATCCCATTTACTCAATATTTGCTAAGTTTTATGCAATTTGCCGATCGCCTTCAGCCGCTACAGTCTAATGTGTTTGCCGATATGGACATTGCCAAAAGTCAGGTCAAAGCATCTGGAATGTCAATAATTGACCTATCGCTTGGATCATCTGACTTGCCAACTGATGCATTTATTTTAGAAGCGATCGCCACAGCATTAAAAGATCCCATTACTCATGGTTATTCTCTGTTTGGCAGCACTGTAGATTTTCGCGAGACAGTAGCAGCATGGATGCAGAAAAAATTTGGAATAACAGTCGATCCTGAGGCAGAAGTATTACCTTTGATTGGTTCACAGGAAGGAACAGCCCATTTGCCGCTTGCTTTACTTAATCCCAATGATTTTGCGCTCCTACAAGATCCTGGTTATCCATCGCACTATGGCGGCATTCATTTAGCAGGAGGTCAAGTGTATGGGATGCCCCTACTAGCTGAAAATGACTTTTTACCAGTCTTTACTGATATTCCTGAGACAGTGTTGTCGCAAGCAAAGATGATGGTGTTGAGCTATCCCCATAATCCCACTGCGGCCACAGCAACTTTAGAGTTTTTCCAATCCACTGTCAGCTTTTGTCAAAAACATAATCTGGCTTTAGTTCACGATTTTCCCTATGTCGATTTAGTATTTGATGGCTCGACACCACCTTCGATGCTACAAGCTGATCGCGCTCTAAGTGTCAGCATCGAATTTTTCACAATGTCTAAATCCTATAACATGGGAGGTTTTCGGGTTGGTTTTGCGGTAGGCAACCGCGAATTAATTAAAGCTCTGCGCCAAATTAAAGCTGTCGTCGATTTCAATCAATATCAGGGCATCATGCGTGGTGCTATCAAGGCTCTTAATGGCGATCACACAACAATTGAGCGTGTAGTTGCCACATTTCAAGAACGGCGAAATGTGATGCTCGAATCCCTTAAAGCGATCGGCTGGGAAGTCCCTCATCCCACTGCAACAATGTATTTATGGGCAAAGCTACCCGATCGATATGTCCACAGTTCAATGGAATTTTGTCTAGACTTAATCAAATCTACAGGAGTTGCACTAGCTCCTGGATCGGGATTTGGTAAACAAGGCGAAGGTTATGTCAGGTTTGCGCTGGTACATCCAACTGAAGTTTTAAGAGAAGCGTCTATAAAAATTGGTGAATTTTTACATTTCCAATCATGAAAATTTATCATGCCAAATAGGTAAGGAGGGGCGGCACGAAGTGCCGCCCCTCCTTACCTAGATAAATCCTTTCTTTGTTGGAAACAGCAAAATTAGTTCCATAATGAAAATTGTGACCATTGCAGTATCAACTTCATTTTTATGGGCTTTGTTTGTTAAGATTAGCTTAAACTTTGTATGCAATGAAATAATTCAAGCTTGCAAGAGTCTAAAATAAAACGCTTATTGCTATTAAATTAAGATTTGCTGATAAAAATCGTTGTTTGTTAAAATCACATTAACGGTGTTGACAGTCTCTGGTTTGAAATAACGTTAGATGTGTCTAATCAAATTGCGATTTAAACTTTTAAAAAGCGCCTAGCGGTGCAAGCCCGAACATAATGCTGAGGATTGATTCATGGCTTCCAATAAAAATATCCCACAAAAAAGTCAAGGCGCTAACGAACCTAATAAGCAACCAGTACAGTCTGATGCTACTGATGTCGATTGGATGATTATATCGGATATTAGTACGCGAATTGGCGGATCTCCAGACATCAAATCAGGATCAAATCAATCTCCAGTAATCTCACATTCCCAAGTGTCTAGGGATCAAGATGCTGATAATGATCTGGAAGATTTAGAATGGTTGCGATCGCTAGGTTTAGATGACCCAATTGAACGACCTACATCTAGGAATACATCAAACAAATCAAATAGTCAGGGTAGTACTACTCCTAACAACGAAGTTGAGAATATTGATTGGTTGATTGTGTCTGATCTCAAAACAAGGATGGATGACTCTGATAATGCAAGAGCTAATCCTTCATACCAAGATATTAGTCAACCTCAGACTACTCTTCAACAAGTGTCTGATAGTCTCAACTTAGAAGAGGACTTAGGCTTAGACGAATTAAACTTTTTAAGTGACTCTGATTTTTCTGACTTGGACTCTTTAGGCTTTGATACGTCAAACTCTCTGAGTATTGATGAGTTACAAAATGAGATCGATAATACAGAAGGTAAAATTAGAGAACTAGAAGAGCTACTAGATGATAATAAAGACTCAAGTTTCGACTTAAGTGATAATGACTGGGATAGTATCTCAGGAATATTAGACGATAATTTTATTCAGCCATCTAGCGGATTTGATCTAGATACCGTCAGTAGATCTTCCGAAACATCAGCTCAAGTTTCAGATGTTTTGGGGAATAATGACAAGGAATTTGAAAGTATAGCTCTAGTTGTTGAGCAATTACCTGAGACTTATTACGCGGATGACCTAGATAGTTTAGATAATTTATTAGCTAATGATTTAGATCTATTTGAAGAAGTGCAATCTGAAGAAGCGCAATCTGAAGAAATGCAATCTGAAGAAATGCAATTTAATCAGATTGTCGATGACTTTGAAGTTCAGGATAATTTCACAGGTCAGTTTGAGAATGAATGGCAAAATTCACTAGCCCAAGATCTACCTTTGGATGATTTTGAGTTTGGCAGTCTGGGAGTAGAAGTTGACAACACATTAGATGATGACTTTGCTGTTTCACCGTATCAAGGTTCCTTTAATCCAAATGTGAATGAAGATGAAATTTGGTCGAGTAATTCCTCAGAGCTTGAGCATTCTCACCTTGATGAATCGGTTGAGAATGCATTCACCAGTGATTGGGGAGAGGTTCCTAAAAATGAGATCGATGATGATGCTCTATGGGATATTCCTTCTAGCATAGATGGTGACTTAATATCTTCTACTACATCTATAGACAATGCTTTTGGCATATCTGATAACTGGGCTAGTGGATCGCCGCAAGTAGATGAGCCTGACTTACAAGAACATGGTGATTTTGAGCTAGTTAATATTCCTTCTGAAGCCTCAGAAAATGCTGATTTTGAATATCCCAATTTAGAATCTTCTAAATCAGAAGACTATGTTAGCTTTGAGCCAACTGTAGATTCTAGTATAGAATTTGCTGACTCATTATCCATTGAGCCAGAGTTTGATCGCCAAATTGAAGCACCTTTGGAACAGGTGTTTGAACAGCCAAACAATCAACTAGAAGACGCAGGTGATCTTGAGGATTGGGGTATAGAACTTACTTCTGAAGACGTAGACGTAGATAATGATATTAATGCTGATCTAAGTTGGGATGCATCGCTAGCAAATGAAAATATCATTGATACTGGGCTAGTTGATGAAGCGGATTGGAGTGAAAGCTTAGAAGCCGAAATTGATATTGACAATGAAACTGATTGGAGTGCGAGCCTAGAAGCTGAAATTAGTCGTGGTAACGATGCATGGCACAATGAGTTAGTTGAAACAGAAGATTATTTGCCTCCTTCAGATCAAGCTTCAGAAATTTTTAACGATGATTTGCTAGGTGCAGTTGATAATAACTTACTAGAGCAATCTCTCAATGAAGGCTTTGATTTTAGCAACAATAGCAACAATATTGGTGACAATGATTGGGCGATCGCTGATGGAGCTGATAATGGCAATGAATTACCTGAGAGTATCAGTAGTTCTGAAGCTATTAATTTAGAGTTCCCACAACCATATGAAGTTTTTAATGATATCTCAGGTAATCTAGATACTTCTGAACAAACTCTCCATCAGCAGCAGACTATCAATTCTAACGAATTTGTTGAACTTGATGCCTCATCTCACAATGATATCTATTCAACAGGTATAGAAATTAATGAATTTGAACAATCTGAGAATTATACCTCTCCATCATCAGAATGGGACATCCTTAGTGAATCTATTGCTGAGCAAATTACTGATTCTGATTTTGCTAATTATGCCGATAGTCTTGCTGTGGAAGAATTCCCTGACTCAGGGTTAGATGATAATTTTGCTAAATATGATGATAGCTCTGTTAATGATTTTGATAACTTTGATAATAATATAGTCCCACCAGCTAACGTTAGTTCAGTAGAATCTAATTGGGATGCAAATACTTCTCAATCACTGGTTACAGACAATAGCAATGCCAATGATAATTTAGGGGGTATGTTGGATGATGATTTTGATCTAGCTTCTTTTGATGAAGATAGCTTGCCAGAACTTCCCGTTGATGATTTCAGTCTTAACAGTATTCCTACAACACTCACACCAAACCGCCCTGTATCAGACTTACCCGTAGAAGAAGATTCACTCTCCGATGGATCTAGTCTTCCCCAGACTGATATCAATCTTGTGGATAGAGTGGAAAGCAACTTAGTTGGAGCTAGTGATCCCTTTGAAGAAGCTTTGGTAAATGATCTACTCAATGATAACTATGCAGAAGTAAATTTTCAAGAAGAAGCTTTAGCTCATGATTTGCTCAATGGGTTTGTGTCGGAATCAGAGGGTTTTAATGACTTTGTTTCAGTAAAAGAAGAGTCGTCTACTATTACCTCTCCAAGTTTAAATTTAGAAGCATCAAAGTTTGCTCTAACTACAAGCGATCATGATTTTTTAGATGATTTTGATCTAGCTAGTCTTGACCCACTCACTGACGATGGGTTTATCTCTGCCCAAATATCTACTGGGCTGACACCACCAACCCCGCAAATTGCTCCACCTCCTCCAAGTCTTCCTCCCCTTACTAAGCAAGAACCAACTTCTCCATCTGTCAACAACCCACCACCACCACCTTTTCTACCCCCATTGCCACCAAAGCGTAATCCCACTCAAGGTGGTAGTACACCGCCAATCCCCCCATCACGTCCTAATGCTACCTCTCAGCCACAGCCCCCAAATAGAATGGGTCGAAGCAATCAAGATGATTTTGATCGATTTCACTCTCAACCAGATCAACATAGACAGCGTAAACCGATCTCCTCAATTGATGAAGGCTGGTCAGAATTATTAGATGCTGATACTGTGCTTTCTGGAGGAAGAGCATCCACAGGAACTTCCTATAGTGATATAACAACGCCTCCAAGTGCAGGATCATCGGTCGGGAAAGCCCCACAAAACAGAGAACGGAGAGAGCGAAATTCTTCTGGTATGGCAAAGCGAAAAGAAACTGGATTACCTGATTTTAACGATCTTGGATTGGAAATTCATGATGACAATACAGATTGGTCAGGTTTGCTAGATAGCGGTGATTTATCCGACAGCATCACTACTATTAGTCCTCAGAATACCCAACTACCTTCGAGGATTAGAACTAATCCAACAGCCTCTTTGCGATCTGATATAACGGGTATAAGTGAGACGAGAGAAATTCCCCGCGATCGCCGTAGACCATCGGCAAGTTTTGGTGATTCGACACAAGCACGTATGGGTGCTACCCCTGATCAAATCGATTTTAATCGGTTTACTGAAGACAATTATGATGCTTATGGTGGCTATGATCAGCCAGTAGCATCGCCGCCGCCAAGCGCTTCTAGTAAGACTAAATTAACGATGCCTAGTGTTAGCTTGGAGTCACTATGGCAAAATTATCTCAAACTTCCTTTGATCGGATTAGGGGCGATCGGTGGAGTTTTTCTGCTCTATAGTTTGCTAAATAGACCTGTGTTCGATTTAGGCTTACGTTGGGGACTATTTAAAGATGCCAGTGGTAAAGATTTTACAAATGCCGATTTCAAAGGAGTCAAACTGGATAACGTTGACTTTAGCAAGTCCATTCTTACGGGTGCAAAAATGCAAGATGCAAGTCTTGTGGGTGCGAATTTTCAGGAAGCAAACCTTGATGGGGTGAACTTTTCCAATGCTAATTTGAGTCGAGCGAGATTAATCCGATCTAGTATTATCAGGGCAGAATTTAATAAGGCCCAAATGAATCTCGTTGATTTAGCAGGAGCCGACCTGACGCGCTCTAATTTTGTTGGGGCTAGAATGGAAGGGGCTAACCTGAAAGATTCTAAAATTGGTAATCAAGGAACAGAGACAGCTACAAAATTTAGTGCAACGACTTTACTTGCATGGCAAATCGTCAATCAACCTCGTGAAGGACGTAATTTGGCTAATCAAGATCTGTCGGGCTTAAATTTGAGCTTTACGAGTCTCAAACGAGCTAATTTAACCAATGTGAGGCTTAACTATACGGATATGACCAATACTGACTTAAGTGGGGCGAATCTAACAGGTAGTCAGATTAATGGAGCTAACTGGAGTGGAGCCAAGCTCAATGGAATTAACCTTACCCGTGTTAATTTCGATAGGACTAAGCTGCCAAAAACAGATGAGGAAACAATTTGTCCTAATGGAGCGAAAGGTCCTTGTAAATTTCAATAAGCCCTAAAAAACAATAGAGAACCGATTTTTTGTGGCACAGCTTCGCCGCGCCACAAAAAATCGGTTCTCTTTTAAATTGCAGAACCCTAACTCTTATGAACTATGTTGTGATTTATGACGGTAATTGTAATCTCTGTGCTAGCTTTGTCAGCCTGCTAGAAAAGTTCGATCGCGGTCATCAGTTTTGCTATATCCCCATGCAAGATGCACAGACATTAGAAATCTTTAATGTCACACCTGAAGATTGTGAAATGGGGATGATCTTAATCGATCGCCAAGTTTCTACTCAAAGATGGCAAGGTAGTGAGGCGGCTGAAGAAATTACACGACTATTGCCTATGGGCAAAGCTTTTATATCAGCATATCGAGAGATCGCACCTCTTAAATCTCTTGGAGATTCGACCTATATTCAGATTAGAGACAATCGCTATAAACTATTTGGAAAACGCGATCGCACCTATCAGACTGCTTATCCATTTGGTTGTGCCGCGAGAAAGTAGCGATAATACTAAGCTCTCCATCTACATTGCTATATAGCAATGTAGATGGAGAGCTTAGGACATAAAACCCAAAAGATGAGTGGCGGCGCTTTGCGCCGCCACTCATCTTTTGGGTTTTGATTTTTGTCCGAGCTAACTCTTACATTGCTATATAATCATTTTTGCAATGTTACAAGGCAAAATTTGTGTATACAGTTTCTTCTCAGCAAAAGCAATACCATACCTATATCTTGTCTGATGAGAGCGCAAATTCTCAAATAGAAGTTGTGCCAGAGCGTGGTGGCATTGTCACAAGTTGGCGGATCAATAACCAAGAAGTTTTCTACCTTGATACTGAACGTTTTACCCATCCTGATTTGAGTGTTAGAGGTGGCAATCCGATTTTATTTCCACTCTGTGGCAACTTGCCTAGTGACACTTACAATGTCGATGGAACTGACTACAAAATCAAACAGCATGGCTTTGCCCGTGAGTTACCTTGGACAGCGACATCACAAAGTAATGATGGTGGAGCAAGTGTAACCATTGAGCTAGGTAGCAATGAACAAACTAAGGCGGTCTATCCATTTGATTTTCATTTAGCTTTTACCTACACATTGCGCGGCAATACCTTAGAGATTCGCCAAGAATACAAAAATCTCTCTTCTACACCGATGCCATTCTCTTCAGGCTTCCATCCCTATTTTCTCTGCGGTGACAAAAATCAGATTAAAGCCAATATTCCTTCTGGACGCTATGAGGATAATCGCACTAAGGAGAGTTTTGATTTTGATGGTAAGTTTAACTTCGATCAAGAAGAGATTGACTCAGTATTTGGACATCTTTCCAGTCGCTCAACTTCTGTAGTTGATCGCGATCGCAAACTTAAAATTGCGATCGATTACGATGATTTTTACACCTATCTGGTGTTTTGGACAGTTAAGGGCAAAGACTTCTATTGTCTAGAGCCTTGGAGTGCTACTCGCAATTCTTTGAATACTAAGGAGTATTTAACTATACTAGAACCTAATGCTAGCTGTACAGCCACAGTAAGTATTACTGCAAGTTTCTTTTAAATAATTGCAGTTCTATTGATATGAACAGAAGGAGCATTATTTTGAAAATAATGCTCCTTTGTAGATTAACGACAGTTCGACGAAAGCAGAAAATGGTAAGAATCGCTAAGCGATTCTTACCATTTTCTGCCATTTGCGGCGTGCTTCGCACGCCGCAAATGGCTATATCGAACTCACGTTACGTTAATGAATGGTCATAAAAATTTAAGTTTTTACTGCGCTTTGCGATCAAACCTAAACCAAGAAAAAACTTGAAAGCGTTGTTTTGCAATGCTTTCAAGTTTTTTCTTGTGGTTCGTTTTATCGGTAATTGTTGTAACTGCGATTTCACCATTTTTTTTGAAAATAATAGTGAGCCAGTATGTAAGGCTCTACAGCTTTAGTTTAGCGAAACCCTAGCCCTATATAACAATTTCTCCCCTTGCCGATAACCAATATATCGCACGATCGCCATAGACCCTGTTTCAATCTCGGCACTTCCTTCCATTAATTGATGCTGTTGTGGATCATAGGGGACTTCTGCACCAACGGAACCGATCATAGTAATTCCCCACTTTTTTAAGAGCATATCAATAGGGCGCAACAATGGCAAAATATTTTTGGCTAGCATATTCGGATTACTTTGAGTCGCATAGACGGCTGATGGCAATTGCAAAAGTAGAGACTCTAATTGATGAATGGTTTCTCGTTCAAATTGCGATCGCAATTCTTGCTTTTGATGCTCAAATTTTTGCTGCAAGCGTTGATATTCTTCGCGCAAAGCCGCGATCGCTGAAATTGAGACTTCTGAATTACTTGGCTCACTAATAAACTTAGCGATCAGTTCGTTGACTTCAATTTGCAACACTTCTGCTAACTTCGCTAAATCCACATATCTCAATGTCGCTGCGTTACCCTTACGCAGCGTATCGATCGCCCGACGTGACATTCCTGTGCGATCGCTAAGTAATTGGAAGCTAGATATACCAACTAACTGCATGAGGTGACGTAATATTTCAGTGCGATCGCTCATATCCTGATTTAATAAACTAATAAAGAATCTATGTAGATCACCATAATTAAAACCTAAAACCAGAAGCTGTCCCGCCCGCTTAGCAGGCGGGACAGCTTTCTAGGTTTTTAGTTTACTTATGCCTAACTACTTATTGTTTATGGGGTGGCAAAGCCTCCCCGTAATCTTTTAGCTAGATGAGAAGTTGAGTATTTGTCTCATCGCTCATCTATGCTGTCTATTGTACTAAGTAGCTCACTATAATTAAAACCTAAAACCAGAAGCTGTCCCGCCCGCTAAGCGGGCGGGACAGCTTTCTAGGTTTTTAGTTTACTTATGCCTAGCTACTTATCATCATTTTCTTGCCCCTTTGAATAACTATCTGTTCTATGGCTAATAAACTTGGATTTTGGTTGATTTGGATTTTATTTGGGGTTTATGCATTCTTCTTTGCACCACCCGATCGCCCTGACACATTGACGTTAATCCAAAAGCTGATCGCAGGTGACTGGCAAAGTACAAATGCTTATATTGTGGCTCTATTTAATTTGATGGGCGTTTTCCCCTGCATTTATGCTTGTATGTTAGCTAGTGATGGACAGGGGCAGAAAATACCAACTTGGTTATTTTCGTTGCTCTCATTTTTAGTAGGAGCCTTTGCCCTGTTGCCCTACTTTGCACTGCGTGAGCCAAATCCGACATTTATTGGCAAAAAAAATTGGAATGTCAAAATTTTAGATTCGCGTTTTGCAGGTATTGGGATTAGCGCGATCGCCCTTTATTTTTTAGCTTACGGATTCGCTAATGGTAATTGGGCTGATTTTATCCAGCAATGGCAAACCAGTCGATTTATCCATGTGATGAGTTTAGATTTTTGCATGTTGTCGCTGATGTTCCCTTGGTTGCTTAGTGATGACATGGAAAGACGCGGCATGACTGATGATCGCTTTTTTTCATTTATTGCACTTATCCCTCTTATAGGCGCATTAATTTATCTATGTTTGCGATCGCCTTTAATTGAAAATGAGCAAGAGTTAACAGCTTAAAACACCAATAAAAAGGCAATTCATGCCTTTTTTACTGGCAAATATTTTCAATCATGCGATTTGCTTGAGAGCCATAGCCGCCGCCAAAGAGATTGAAATGATTGAGAATGTGATAGAGATTATAAAGAGTCTTGCGCTGTTGATAGCCTGAATCCAATGGATAAGCTACTTGATAGGCTCGATAAAACTGCGATGGGAAGCCTCCAAATAACTCAGTCATCGCCAAATCAACTTCGCGATCGCCAAAATACAAAGCAGGATCAAAAATCACAGGTTCCCCATCGACGAAGGCCGCATTGCCACCCCAGAGATCACCATGCACCATTGAAGGCTGGGGTTGGTAATCCTCAAAAAATCGCGACAGAGCCTTATAAACTTTTTCTTCGGGAATATTACTGCGCCAACCTTTGCGTTTAGCCAAATTAAACTGGAAGGCAAGCCGATATTCAATCCAAAAATCGAGCCAACTATGAGTCCAGTTATTAATCTGCGGCGTTGCTCCAATCACATTGTCACGCTCCCAGCCAAATCCGCGATCGCTAGTTACTCGATGCATTGCCGCCAGATTTTGACCCATTGCTTCCCAATCTTGACGATCGCCTAAGTCAAGATTTTCCATTACTAAGTAAGCCACATCATTAGCAATCCCCCAACAAATTGGCCGTGGCACGCGAATTGTGTGGGTAGCATACATTTGCTTGAGGGCGATCGCTTCAGCAGCAAACATATCTAAATAGTTAGCGGTATTAGACTTTACAAAAAATTGGCGCTGACCATCGGATATTCGATTGGCTTGATTGATGCAGCCACCAGACTGAGCTTGACGGCGATCGCTGGTAAAGCGCTCTCCCGTTGCTTGCGAAATGGCGATCTCAATTTCATCCCACATAATTTTGTCCACAGTTCGGTAGAGTTTGAGAGATCATTCTCAATAAAACGTAACCCTAAAATCTAGAGACGGTTCGTATACTGAGAACTAACACTATTAATTGATTACAGTAAATTTCGATAAACCTAAATCCAAATTTTTTAGAAGAGCGACGCAAAGCGTCGCTCTTCTAAAAAATTTAGTATTGTAGTACAGCCTTAAAAATTATCCTAAGTTGGTGAAATATGATGAATGACATTGGTAAATACCGCTTTGTTTGTACCCTCACCCTCAGTGATATTTTGGGTCAGGTAATTGTCTGGTTAGGCGTGATTTTTGCGGCTTTAGCATCAGCGCTTTCGCTAATGAGTAAGCCCATTTATTCCTTTGGTGCAGTGGGTTTGATCGTGGTAACTTCTCTCCCTTTTTTACTCTTCACCTTCGTTACGACATTATTTAATCACATTGATATTGTGCCTCTAACAGAAGAGGAAATCAAACAAAATAATTCCAAAATATCAGGTGTCCGCAAAACTGCGATCAAAGCTTAAGTTAAGTGCAATTCACTACAAAGAAGAGTGGGCGCAAAGCGCCCACTCTTCTTTGTAATTGTCATTATAAAAATCATTGTTTGAAAGCCCGCCGTTGGCGGGCTTTCAAACAATGATTTTGGTATTTCCAGCGCCGAAGGCGCTGGAAATACCAAAATCGGTTTCATAATGAGAATTGCTGACTCTTCCTGCTTACTGTAGACATTATGAGCATTGTTTGCTAAACCATTAGCTAAGAATTTAGAAATGAGGTTTTAACTACTATGCGTCAGCTTAATTTTATAGTCTTTTTTATCGTTGCTCTTGCTTTAGTACTGTTTGCCTTAGAAAATACGTCACCAGCATCCATCCAAATCATCCCTCAGCTTAAAGTCGCTGCTCCGATCTCCGTCGAACTAATCTTGGCAATGGGCTTAGGTGCAGTTTTAGCTTGGATATTTAGCGTCTGGTCAGGTTTGCAAAAATCTATCGATATGCGGAATAAAAATGTGCAGATTCAGAATTTGCAAGAAACTGTCCAGAATTTAAGCGTGGAGATTGAGGAGCGCAAGCGCTTAGTTTCCGCCTCAGCGATCGATGTTGAGATCGATGAAGATAAGTCTAAAAACTAAAATAAAGGGCGCAGATGCGCCCTTTATTTTACTCAAATTAGATTTTCTGGCTATTTCATCGCAATCGGTGATATTTTTAAACATCCGCTTCTTGTAAGCTCCATGACCCTATCGATCGCTGAATCAGTTACCAAAGATGCCATTGCCCTCCTCATTGATCTTGCAGAAAGAGGCGAGATTGATCCTTGGGATGTGCAGGTGATCGATGTAGTCGATCGCTTTTTGTCGCGGTTAATTGTTAGCGATCGCCGCGATTTATATGACTCAGGTCAAGCGATGCTCTATGCATCGATGTTGGTCTTACTCAAAGCCAACTCATTATCGGATATGCAATCAGCCTATGATCAAGAAACTACTACCGATGATGATCAGGGTGAATTAGATGAAGAGATTGCCACCGACTCAATGCGCTTGCCCACGGATTTTGATAAACGGTTGCGCCGCTTGCCCGTGGCTTTGCCGCCAAAGGCGAGACGGATCACCCTAGAAGAGTTAATCGCGCAGATTGAGGCAATCTCTGAAATTGTTGATCGCAAAACTAGTAAACCCACCAAACGTCCTAGCCAAAGCAAAGTTGCTCGTAAAGCTGCTATGAAGGCGATCGCGCAGCTAGCTCACAAAGAAAATTTATCGGAGATGGTTGAGGAGATTGAGCGTTATTTTTTGCTGCATCCTGATGAAGAGATTGAGATATCTGATCTAGCAGCAGTATTTAATGATCGGGTGGGTGTATTTTGGGGCTTATTGTTAATGTCTTCTCAATCCAAAGTTGAGTTATTCCAATCAGAGTTTTATGGCAAAATCCAGATTGTGCCAACGGTCAAATCTCCAACGATCAAAGAATTGCCATTTCCAAATAGTTCAGCTAATTCCACAGTAGACTCTACTCAGTTACAATTGAAATTCGCTGAATTAAAAGAAGTTTCGTGAAACATCTAATTTTATCTGACTATCATCGTCCTCAAAACTTGGTTAAGAAGTTTTTTGTTGGACTAGTTGCGGGAGTAGGTGCAATCTCTCTCAGTCTAACTAGTCATGATTCTGTGTCATTAGCACAGGTCAATAAAACTATCTATAAGCCAACGGCGATCACTAGTGGTGTAGACGTGAATGATATTCTTACTGATAAAGATATTCCGACTGGACAGAAAGGTTTTGCCCGAGACTATACGATTAATGTTCAAAAAGATGAGCGTTTGGAAATAGCAGTAACTTCTGGAAGCTTTGATACGGTATTGAGTCTATTAGATAGTAAAGGAGAAGTTGTTGCCGAAAATGACGATGCTGCGGGTGATAGTACTAATTCATTGATCTTTGTTAAAATACGTCAATCGGGAAATTACATTGTTAGAGTTTCGTCTTTTGGTGGTAGTAGTGGCGGTAAGTTTACACTGAGAGTCAATAGGCTCCAAATCATCAAATAGTTGTAGTTGCGGTGCTTTGCACCGCAACTATCCTTGAGGTTTATGATGCTTCATCATTATCCATAAAAGGTTTCTCATGGGCTGGCTTAATAGTTCTCCAAATGTAATCACTATAGTCTTTGCCATCTAGTAGAGAGAACAAAATCGTGTGATTTTGGTAAGTTAAAATATGCTTTGCCATTTCTTTGCGATCGCTGCGATCTACTACTGCAATAATCCGCTCAAAGTCAGCCTTGGCAGCATCTTCAATTTGTTGATATTGAGCAATGAGGTTCGCCTTAGTTTCTTTGACCCAATTGTAAAACTCATCGGGAACTCGCTCTAAAATATCCTCAAAGGGAGTTTGATCGCGCAACATTTCCCAAATTACTTTGCTAGTAACTTGAGTCAGTACACGATGCAATTTCACATAGTCTGTAAACTTAAACTTCAGTCTTAACCCACTGGCAAAGCGAATTACGAAGCCTTCTTGATTTTGTTCATTGAGATTGGCGATCGCCTCTAGATCTTTTAAGCCATCATACTTTTTCGCAATTGGGAATCCCAAATGCTGAAACGACTCAATGTCATGTTCTTTTCCTGATTCAGTTTCAATTACTGCCAATAATACTAAACCTTCAAAGTCTCCATAATCGACAACTATGCGATTAGCAGGATAGATAATCTCAAATAGATAGGTTAGCGATCGATCTAATATTGGAATTGCGTTTGAGTACTGTGATATCAAGATTTGATTGGCTTTAATGGCTTGGTCAGAGTTAAAGCTACCTCTAGAAGCAATATAGGGCTGATCTTGATACCAATATAAAATCCCTAAAGAGCCATCTATCTTCTCGTATACATCAAAAGGTTCCGAGGGAATGGCTTCTTTATGTTCTTGCAGATTAAAGAATTTAGATAAAGGTCGAGCCGCGATCGCACCATCACGATTAAGGATCAAGCCTCGACATTGGATCGTTTCAGGAGTCCATAGGCGATCGTACTGCGCTTTGGCTGTGTAGTTATAGATAAATAGCTCACCACTGGAATGAGGACGTTTGGTGATATATCCTTCAGTAATTAGTTGATCGATTTTCTCCAAATTGATGGCACTCATTCTATAGTCCTTAATAATTTTAAATTACCGCAATCATACGATGGGGAGAATTGCTGCTTTTCAGCACCTGCGGTGCTGAAAACCTTAAAATCGGTTTTGATGAAAGTCAGCCGACGGCTGACTTTCATCAAAACCGATTTTTTACAATGAGAATTGCTGAGAGAAGAGAGACAAAGCAGATAGAATTTCTGCAATAGCTGAAATTTGGGGCTGGCACGGGGGCGCAGCCCCTACAGAATAAATTATTCAGGTAGGGGCAATCCCGCCGTGGTTGCCCTTCTTGGCTAGTAGCAGGAGATTTGTCATCAGCGTTCCACGTAACATCAGTATATAATCAAAGCAATCCAACTAAATTTAGAGAAATTTAGAATTATGACTGTGGCGACAGCATCGAAACCTTTGAAAGTCCTGATTGTTGAAGATGATCCACTGATCCAACTTGGACTAGAGCAATCACTCTCTCAACAGCCAAATATTACTGTAATTGGCATTGCAGAAGATGGTTATATCGGTGTAAAAATGGCTCAAGAATTACATCCTGACATCATTGTGATGGACATTGGAATGCCTAGACTAGATGGAATTTCAGCCACCCAGAAAATCAAGGCTGCCTCACCTAATGTTCATATTGTGATGCTTAGCTCCCATACCGATGACACCGAAATTATCGCGGCGCTATCGAGTGGAGCCGATGCCTATTGTGTCAAAGGTACAACTACTGAGAGTCTTTTGGCAGCCTTTGCCGCCGCTAAAGATGGGGCAACCTATCTCGATCCTCAAGTTGCTCGCAAAGTGATGGATCATCTCAAACCACCGACTCAACCAGAAAACACTTCGCATCTATCGCAACGGGAATTAGAAGTGCTGAAATTAATTGTTGAAGGTAAGAGTAATCCTGAAATTGCGAAAACACTTTACCTTAGCCCCAACACGATTAAAACTCATGTGCGCGGAATTATGAACAAGTTATCTGTTGACGATCGCGTCCAAGCCGCAGTTGTCGCTCTAAGATCAGGATTGGTAAATTAAGGTAAAAACGCTGCTATGTGCCGTCCTTACTTTGTAGATCCTATAGCGATTGGTAATAAGGCTATATAATTAAGGCTGATCTACAGAGCAACAAAATAGAGTAAAACCGTGGCGCATACCTTTTTAGTGCAACCTGGGAAATGGACTCTCGAAGGTAATTGGGTAGAGCGAGACTCCATGCCAATTCAAGTCAAGGGTAGAACTTTAGTAGGTTGGTCAAGAGATAATTTTTGGTTCACTATGGTCACTAAGTTAACTTTCCCCAATAGCGATCGCGATGAATTAACTATGGCTTATAAAGGAAGAATTGACTCAGATGAGCGTCGATTTACCTTTGTTGTTGATGATAGCTCTCTGGGCAAAGTTGAAGGAGAGGGGATAATTGGACCAGAATCGATTATTCAACGTTATTGGGTCATGGGTGACAAAAAAATGCGAACGGGTTTTCAGACTCTTTACCGTCGAGATAATAATATTTATTCGTTAACTAGTGGGATTATTGCAGGTCAAAATCTCGAAAGCACAATGGAAGCAGTATTGACACGTCACATGGATTCATAAAAATATTTATAGCTATAGCTAACTGTATCAGAACAAATCAAAACCCAAATAGTGTGAGGCGGCGCTTCGCGCCGCCTCACACTATTTGGGTTTAAAGTGTAGCAACACTTTTGGGAATTAAAAAAACGTCAGTTCGACGAAAGCGAAAAATGGTAAGAATCGCTAAGCGATTCTTACCATTTTTCGCCATTTGCGGCGTGCTTCGCACGCCGCAAATGGCGATATAGAACTCACGTTAAAAAAACAAACCAATTAAGGGTTTTAAAAACACAAAATGGCTAAGCCATTTTGTGTTTTAGCAAAAATATAGAGACGCAAAGCGTCTCTATATTTTTTTTTTAGCGAGAGCTTAAACTTTTCAGCTCAGTCGATAAAATATCGATCGCCTTGGCAAACTGCGGATCAGAGCTTGTCCCAACTAGTTCACGATTTCTGTTGAGATTTTCAAGCTCGGCTTTAGTCAGTTCAACTACTCGGTCTGGCACTATTCCCATTTGATTGATGTCCCGTCCATTGGGAGTGTAGTACTTAGCGATCGTCACCGCCATACCTGAACCATCACTAAGAGAATGTACTGACTGCACTAGTCCCTTACCAAAAGTCTTAGTCCCGACAATCACAGCTCGTTTGTTGTCTTGCAAAGCTCCAGATAGGATCTCACTGGCACTTGCCGAGCCGCCATCAACTAACACCACAAGGGGCTTGTCCGTAAGAGCTTGACGATTAGCGGTAAGTCTCTCACTCTCGCCCTTGCGATCAATCGTGGAGACAATGGTGGCATTGTCGAGCCACATCCGCGCAATTTCAGCACTGGAATATAGCAATCCACCAGGATTTGAACGCAAATCTAATATAAATCCAGCAGCGCCTTTACGCACTTGGTCTTGGATCGCTTTACGCATATCACTGGCGGCATTAGCATTAAACTGGCGCAAGCTGATGTAGCCAATCTTGCCAGCACTAGTATCACGCAGGTCTGCCTTGACTGGATGAATCTCAATCTTGGCGCGTTCTAGCTCAATGTCAAATTGTTTGTCGCCACGCTTGATCCCCAGTTTAACCTTTGTGCCAGCAGGCCCGCGAATTAGGGCAACGGCTTGGTTAATATCCATCCCTTCCGTAGACTTATTCGCGATCGAAGTAATAATGTCTTTGGTTAAAATACCAGCACGAGATGCAGGTGAATCTTCAATTGGAGCAACAACTGTCAATTGCTTGGTCGTATCATCCATGCCAAGTTGAATCCCAACTCCCGTTAGTTCCCCCGAAGTATCGATTTGCATACTCTTAAACTGCTCAGGGTCCATAAAGCGAGTATATGGATCGTCGAGAAGTTTAAGCATTTCCCGAACTGAGCGATATGCTTCAGCTTTGGAAGAGTAATCACGATTTTCGACATACTGTCGTCTGACCTGCCGCCAGTCAACTTTGTTGAAAGCCCCATCAACATATTCGCGATTGATCAGCTGCCAAGCTTCATCAACGATTTCTTTGGGGCTATCCCTAAATGCGGCGATGCTAGGGTTTGCTAGCTGAAAACCAACAACTGCCACAGCCGCAGCCAATGCTGCTGTTGTACCAAGTACAAGTCCGCCTTTTGCCATGTCAACTTCCTGAAAAGTGATGTGTGTGAGGAATACAAGAATGCAATATATAAAATCACATTAACTCTAGCACAGGAGTTTTTAAGCGTGTGATTTTAAAGTTGTATTTTGCTAGGTTTTATGTCTTAAGTTTGTGTGTGATTGTGCGCGTATCGCTATTAATCGTCACTAATTTGTCTAGCAATAGCCATTGTATCGTCAAAATGTATAGCTTTACACAAAAACTAAGTACCTGAGTCTGATGTTATGGATGTCATTAATCTATGTACTTGGTCTATGTACTTGGTCTGTGTACTTAGACATGTTACTTAATTGAGGAGAATCCTAAGGTGTTGGTTTATAAGTCAAATCAAAAGAGGAGACTCAAGAGTTCAGTAAACTGGACTGCTTGTATTCCCCTTGCGGCAATTATCGGTGTTTTTTGGGTATACGCAGCTACTGCTCAAACTGCTGCCCCCGAGCCACTAACTCCAGATAAAGTTCAGGAAAATGTTGCTGCTCTCAAAGTTGGTTTAGATACTCTTTGGGTAGTTATTGCAGCCTTTCTAGTGTTTTTCATGAATGCTGGCTTTGCTTTGGTTGAGTCTGGCTTTTGTCGCCGTAAAAATACCGTTAACATTCTCACCAAAAACTTAATCGTATTTGCGATCGCTACCATCGCTTACTGGATGGTTGGTTTTGGCTTTATGTATGGTGATGACGGCGGTAATGCCTTTATCGGTTTGAAAGGGTTTTTCTTGAATGGTGCTGATAATAGCCCTTTAACAGGTGATGCTTATAAGGGTGACTTTCCTGGACTTAACTGGACGGGTGTACCGCTAGAAGCTAAGTTCTTCTTCCAGTTAGTTTTTGCCGCAACCGCCGCAACGATCGTCTCAGGTGCAGTAGCTGAGCGCATTAAGTTTCTTGCCTTCTTGCTATTCAGCTTTTTGTTGGTAGCTGTTTCCTACCCAATCACTGGACATTGGATCTGGGGTGGCGGCTGGCTATCACAGGTTGGTTTCTATGACTTTGCTGGCTCTACCGTAGTTCACTCGGTTGGTGGCTGGGGTGCGTTGATTGGCGCAGCAGTATTAGGAGCTAGAGCTGGTAGATATGGTGAAGACGGCAAAAATCGGGCAATCCCCGGTCATAGTATGAGCCTAGCAACCCTAGGATGCTTGATCCTCTGGTTAGGTTGGTTTGGCTTCAACCCCGGTTCGACCATGGCGGCTGATGGTCGTTTGATCTCCCATATTGCCTTGACTACAAATATGGGTGCTTCTGCGGGTGGTATTGCCGCAACCGCCGTGGCTTGGTTGTATCTTGGTAAGCCCGACCTATCAATGATTGTCAACGGTATTTTGGCAGGCTTGGTTGCAGTTACTGCTCCTTGTGCTTGGATTACCTTACCCAGTGCGATTATCATTGGTGCGATCGGCGGAGCAATTGTTGTATTTTCAGTTGGCTTCTTTGACAAGCTGAAGATTGACGATCCCGTTGGTGCTACCTCAGTTCACCTTGTTTGTGGTATTTGGGGCAGCTTATCTGTTGGTTTATTCGCCGTTGGTCCGACAGCGGATATTGGCAATAATTTTATTTTGCAAGCTGATGCTGGACCTAAGGCTGGATTGTTCTTGGGCGGTGGCTTTGATCAACTTTTAGCTCAATTGATTGGTGTTGCCGCCGTTGGTGGTTTTACCGTTGCTTTTAGCTTTATTGCTTGGTACGTTATTTCCCTAATTACAGGTGGTATTCGTGTTGAGCCAGAAGAAGAGTTCAAGGGACTTGATATCTCTGAACATGGCATGGAAGCCTATTCTGGTTTTAGTAAAGAAAGCGAATAGTTTTTCCAAACTCCCAAAATAGCAATGGCGGCACTAAGTGCCGCCATTGCTGTTTTGGGGGTTATGTCCTGATCAAAACTTGCGTTGCAATAGACGAGTGGCGGCGCTTCGCGCCGCCACTCGTCTATTGCAACGCAAAAAGCAAAGGCAGCCCATGGGGCTGCCTTTGCTTTTTGTAAAGTTCATCCTAATTCCGATGGGGTTATCGGGGTATAATGGTGGGGCAAAGAAGTTAAAAATATACGAAATCTCATTTGAACCATGACAAACACTTTGACAAATCCTGTAAAAGTATCAAAGGTTGAAGTCCTTAAGCAAAAAAGTAACTTTTTACGAGGTCCTATCAATACTGAACTAACTGATGGCAATCCTTATTTCAGTCAGGATGGTATACAGATCCTGAAGTTTCATGGTTCTTATCAACAAAAAGAGCGAGATTTTGAAAAAAACAAGGCTAAAGGGGAAGAAGCGCAGTACAGCATGATGCTGCGTACCCGTAGCCCTGGGGGAGTGATTCCTTGGCAGTTGTATGTGGCTTTAGATAAACTTTGTGATAAGTATGGCAATCACACTTTACGAGCCACAACGAGACAAGGTTTTCAGATCCACGGCATTCTCAAAGAAAATCTGAAAACTGTGATTGCTGATATCACCAGAAACATGGGATCAACGGTGGGTGCTTGTGGCGACATCAATCGTAATGTGATGGCTCCATCGGCTCCTTTTAAAAATAAGCCTGAATATATCTATGCCCGTGACTATGCTTTCAAAATCGCGGACTTATTAGCACCACAGGCTGGCGCTTATTATGACATTTGGCTTGACGGTGAAGTTGCCGTGACTTCTTCCGAAGCACCAGAAGTGACTGAGGCGCGAAATCGTCAGGGAACAGGGAAGGCTAAAACAAATATCAGTGATACTGAGCCGATCTATGGTGTGCAGTATCTGCCACGCAAATTTAAAATTGCGATCGCGGTTGCTGGTGATAACTCAGTTGATCTCTACACCAATGACTTGGCGTTGGTGGTGATTACCAATGCTCAAAACGAATTAGAAGGCTTTAACGTCTATGTCGGTGGTGGTTTAGGTCGCGCCCACAATAACGATGCAACGATTGTCAGAATGGCTGACAGCATTGGTTTTGTGCCTGTTGCAAATATTTATGATGTGATTAAGGCGATCGTTTCATTGCAACGGGACTATGGCGATCGCCACAATCGTCGTCATTCTCGCTTCAAGCATATTTTGCATGAGTGGGGTGTAGAGAAATTTAAGCAAGTTTTATTGGAATACTATCCAACCAAGCTTGATGTAGCTCGTGAATTGCCTGATTTCAAATATCAGGATTATTTGGGCTGGCATGAGCAGGGTGATGGCAAATACTTTGTCGGTGTCTCGATTGAAAATGGTCGGGTAAGCGATCGCGAAGATCTAAAACTGAAAACGGCTTTGCGGGAAATCAGCGAGAAATTCCACCATGATTTTGTCCTTACGCCTAATCACAACTTGTTGATTACGGAAGTCGCTGCCGATGAGAAAGAAGAGATTCAAAAGATTCTCGATCGCTGTGGTGTTCTTCCTACAGACAAAATTGATTCTCTAGTGCGTTACTCAATGGCTTGTCCCGCATTTCCGACCTGTGGATTAGCGATCGCTGAGTCAGAACGCGCATTACCCAGCGTATTAGCCAGAATCCGCCAACTATTAGTGCGTTTGGGCTTAGAGAACGAAACCTTTGTCACCCGCATGACAGGTTGCCCCAATGGTTGCGCCCGTCCTTACATGGCGGAACTTGCTTTTGTGGGCAGCGCCGTAGATGAATACCAAATTTGGCTAGGTGGTAGCTTTAACTCGACTCGTTTGGCTCAGCCCTATGTCCAGCGTTTGCACATTAACAATCTTGAAAAAGGTTTAGAGCCTCTATTTGTTTATTTCCGAAATGAACGAGTTGCGGGTGAAACTTTTGGTGATTTTTGCGATCGCAAGGGCATCGAAGACTTACACAAGTATGCGGAAACCTATGTTCCCGAAGTAGATGAAACCGACTCTAAGGGCAAACGTAAAGATGTCCGTCATCGCGTTACCCTTTCGGCAAAGTCCTATGAACTGCTCAAAAAAGCCGTCGAGGAAAAGGGTGCTTCGATGAAGGATCTTGTGGAAACAGCTTTGGAGAAATATTTGGGTTAGTGAATTTATGATGGGAGGCGCTTCGCGTCGCCCATCATAAATTTTGCCATATATTTAAAATAGACCTTGAATCAAGATTTAGTTCCATTATTAGAAGCGGCGCGGCGATATCTAGATATCAATCACGCGCCTTTTTATATGCCAGCACATAAACGGGGGCAGGGAATAGATGGCGAGTTGATGGCAATCATGGGGAAGAATATGTTTCGCCTAGATTTGCCAGAATTACCTGATCTTGAAGACTGCATCACTGAAGCTGAAGCTCTTGCTGCTGATGCTTATGGTAGCGATCGCGCATGGTTTCTGACCAATGGCTCTACTTGTGGTGTGCAAGCGATGCTTTTGGCAACCTGTGGAGCAGGCGATAAGATTCTCATTGGGCGCAATTGCCATAAAGCGGCGATCGCAGGATTAGTTCTCAATGGTGCTACACCGATTTATTTACCTACTGACTATCTAGCAGAATTTGATTTGGATTTGGGTGTGAGTCCTAAAACTCTAGAATTATTTCTAAATCTGCATCCTGACGCAAAAGCAGTCATGCTGGTAAGTCCTAATTATTTTGGAGTCTGTGGCGAACTAGAGAAAATGGTAGCGATCGCCCATTCTTTTGATGTTCCTCTATTAGTCGATGCTGCTCACGGAGCGCATTTAGGGTTTCATCCTGACCTACCAAAATCGGCACTGCAAGCAGGAGCCGATCTCGTCGTCCAATCTACGCACAAAGTGGCAGGTAGTCTCACGCAGTCTTCAATGTTGCATTTACAAGGCAATCGTATTGCTACTGAACAGGTTGATCGGGCTTTACAAATATTGCGATCGAGCAGTCCCAATCTCTTGCTCTTGATTTCTCTGGATGTGGCAAGGCGACAAATGGCTGTGCATGGCAAAGAACTCTTAACTGAGACATTGAAGCTAGCAAAAGCTGCGCGATCGCAATTAAACCAAATTCCGAATTTGCGAACCTTTAGTCAAATAGAAGTTGCCACTCTTGATGATACTCGACTTACGGTGATAACTGATTGCTTAGAGATTACAGGGTTTGAAGCTGATGAATATTTACATTCCCAACTGGATGTGATGGCGGAAATGCCAACACTTACGCAATTAGTATTTAGTCTTAGCTTTGGTAACACTCAAACTGATATTGAGCGGCTAGTGAATGGACTTCAACAACTCAGTAAGGAAAAAGGAAAAAGGAAAAAGGAAAAAACAATCACCAATTACCAATTACCAATCACCAATTACCAATCTAAACTTACTCCTCGTGAGATCTATTTTGCTAAAAGCGATCGCCTTCCTCTCAATCAAGCGATCGGGCGAATTAGTGCAGAATCTCTTTGTCCCTATCCCCCAGGGATTCCTTTGGTTTGTATTGGTGAAGAAATTAGATTAGAGGTTGTGGAAATTTTGCAAGCTATTGTGCGATCGGGTGGCATCATCAATGGAGCTAGTGACGAAACTCTCAAAACAATTCTAGTTGTATAGTTTAACAACCAAAAGCTATAGCTGTAAAGGCTAGTATGACAAGATGTCTTTTGACTTGGGAGAAGGAATGACGCAATGTCTATCAAGGTTGATTTATCATATAGCAATCCTGAATAGGTTGTGAGAGTGCGCCCCAAAGGGGCGCACTCTCACAACCCTCAAAATCTTACAACTCATTTAGGAGCGATATAGACATGATTGTTCATATTGAGATGAGTGAAGACCTATTGACTTTCTTAAATCTAGATAAGCATTTGGCGAAGTCCAGTTACCTTGGCTTAACCTAATACTGCGATCGGAAAACCATTTATCTTGTTGAGTATTAACAATAACTATGCTGGAATACCTTCCGCCTTTAAATGACCATAACTTGCCGTATCCCGATACAATTCATCCAATTGTGGTGCATTTTGTGATTGCGATGGTGTTATTTGCCGTAGTATGCGATTTCATTGGCTACTTCACCCGTAATCCTCGACTGTACGAAGTTAGCTGGTGGAATCTATTTTTTGCCACAATTTCTATCTTTATTGCGATTATCTTTGGACAAATTGAAGCAGGGCTTGCTGAACCTTATAGTTCAGTAGAACCTACTTTAAACTTACATACCATCATCGGTTGGTCACTTTCGGGAATTATTGCTGCGATTACAGGATGGCGCTATGTCTTACGTATCCGTGATCCCAAGACTTTACCTATGTCTTTTCTAGGTGTGGGTGTACTATTAACAGGAATAGTTCTTTTTCAAGTTTATTTAGGTGATTTGCTGGTTTGGGTCTATGGACTGCATACAGTTCCAGTAGTGGAAGCATTTAGAGAAGGTGGTTTGAAATGAATGCAGCATTAATTGATCAATTACATAGTCAACTGGGGCTAAATGGCTTGCCCTATGCAATTCCGATTCATCCGAATTTAGTGCATCTGACCTTGGGATTGTTTATTGTCGCGATCGGCTTCGATTTGGTGGGCGTATTTTTTGTTTTGGAAAAGCCTCTATTCAAATTTATGGCGATCCCTGCGGCTAGGTCGAATTTTTTTGATGTCGGTTGGTACAACATGGTCGCCGCCGCGATCGTTACTTTCTTTACGGTCGGCGCAGGTTTTTATGAAATCCTTCTTGCTACACCCGATGAGAACGTCAAAAGTGCTTGGGGTTTTCAAGCAATGGAGACGATGATTTGGCATGGTGTGGGCGGTGTGCTTCTATTAGCTCTAATCGTGGGTATGACTATCTGGCGTGGGTTTCAGCGCTTCTTATGGCGCAAGGATATGGGGCAACAGGTGCAATGGAGCTATTTGTTAGCAGGACTCGTAATCTTCGTGATCATGTTTGCCCACGGGACTTTGGGCGCACAGCTTGCCTCAGAGTTTGGGGTGCATATTACCGCCGATCGCCTGTTACGCATGGGTCAAGATCTTAATTCGCTATAGGGATAACCATGAAACTTCGCACGATTTTAATTTTAGCGGTTGCCGCGATCGCGATCGCCCTGATCAGCCTCTGGATGGGACAAGCTGCCTATACATGGTTCCCGCCCCAAGCTTCAGCAGAATCAATATTAGTTGATAACCTGTTTAGCTTTTTAGTGACCTTAGGAACTTTCATCTTTCTTGGTGTGTTCGGCACATTGACCTATTCGATCTTGTTTCAACGCGCCGAAAAATATGACTATAGCGATGGTCCCCACATTGAGGGCAATGTCAAATTAGAAATCATCTGGACGGCGATTCCCCTTGCCTTAGTGATTTGGATTGCTGGCTATAGCTATCAAATCTATGACCAGATGTCAATTTTAGGGCCAATGGAACATGTGCATATGACGGCGGCGGCTGATGCAGCACCAATGGAGGGAGATAAAACTGCAACTAGGGAAAACGCGGAACATATTGATGTATTTGCGCGGCAATGGTCATGGGAATTTGTTTATGGCAAAGGCACTAGTATTGATGTTAGTAGTACAGAACTACATTTACCAAACAATCGCAGGATCGGATTAACACTGCATTCCGAAGATGTCCTACATGGTTTTTATGTTCCTGCCTTTCGCGTGAAGCAAGATGTGATTCCTGGTCGTGATATTAATTTTGAATTTACACCGATTCGTGAAGGCAAATATCGTTTGCGCGATTCTGAATATAGCGGCACTTACTTTGCATCTATGCAAGCCGATGTAGTGGTGGAATCCCCTGAAGCCTTTCAGAAATGGTTGGCGGATGCTGCGAAACAACCTGCGATCGCGGCTTACAATCCTGCCTCTGCTGAATACAGCAAACGTAGCCGTAACCAATGGCAAACCGTTGTCCCTGCGGCTCCGCCTGTGGTGAATTATTCCAATTGACTATATCTAAACGTTCAAAGAATCATCCCAAATACCAACGTATGCAGTCGGAGCAGCTACAATCTTCCCAAACCGTCATAATCTATAAAGCTCCTCAAAAAGGTAAAGGTCAAAAATTGCTAAATGAGGGATTTCAGCCTGTTGATTTCCCCTACAACCCTCCTTATGTGGATGGAAGCAGCTACTTTGCTGGTCCAAATGACAGAAGTATTGCTGAGGAATTTAACCAAAGCTACCAAGAGGGCATCCTTGAAGTTTTTATCGATCAGTCAAGCTACGATAAATATTTCAAACCGCTTGAATATCGCTATGATGAAAAGGATAACTGCGAACGAATTGAGGTAGTTATTCCTCAGAGCCTATTTCCCGTTCTAAATCAATTTCCACGAGTCCTTAAATCACAGTAAACATCATGGATAGTAAAAGTTGGGATCAAATTAAATCAAAGTACAAATTAGGTCAGTTTGTGCAAGGTAAAGTTGAGTTTCATGCGCCTTTTGGTGTTTTTGTAAATATTGATGAATCCTTAGTTAAGGGTCTAATTAAAATCCCTGATTTTTTAGATGAAGGCAAGATGAGTCAGGAAATGTATCCTGATATTGGCACAACAATAGGAGCGATCGTGGTTGGATATAACGAGAGCAATTGCCGTGAGATATATCTAAATGCTAAGCCCAGTGTGCTTCATAAAGCTCTTGTGCCGCTAAAGATTTTTGCTTTAGCTTGCTAGTACTATCCCCAAACTTTTTATCCAACTTCAGAGGAGGAGAGTCTCAAATGCCACTGGTTGAACCTATGTCACAAGTCCAAGAGCTTCCAAAAATCGACAAGCTTCGGTTAATGGAGTTTCTTGCAAAGTCACTTGTTAAAGACGAAGAACCAAACTTCTTTGTTGCAAATCAAGAGTATCCAGTTTGGTCGCCCTATAACTGCTCTGAGGCTGCCAATGTTTTGATGAATCTTCTGGAGACCAAGTAGCTTAGGCTAACATTTATACCTTAGTCCCAATACCTTTGTTTCATGAGTTGCTAAAAAAACAACTGGATTTTCCAAATGAAAATTGATAATCTTCGCTTTCAGCCATGGCAAGGAAATCGCTATGGGAATGAGAGTATATTTCAAATCCCAATTCTGATTGTTGGAGAATCAAATCATGGTGTATCGGAAGGTGCTGAAAAAGATGCTTTTTTTACACATCTTCTAATCAATAGCATTATTGATGCACGTTGGAGGCATAATTTTTTCAGCAATATCCAACGCTCATTTGTTGAAAATGCTAATACTCAAGAATTACGATCTGAATTTTGGCATTCTGTAGCACACCATGAATATATTCAGGATTGGCTTCCTAGACCTGAAGTTGCCCCCGATGAAGAAATGTGGAAAAAAGCTAAGCCGATTTTTAGAGAAGTAGTTGCTGAGTTAAAGCCTAAGTGCATATTGTTTGTTTGCAAACGAGTATTTGATCGAGTGTCACTCGATTTTCCAGCTTCTAATCCTCTATTTATTGATGCAGATAACTCATTGACTCTAGAAATTTATCAGAATCCTCATCCGACAGTCAAAATTGATAATGTCTTAGCTTCATGGATTTACCATCCAACTTCCCGCCGTGGAGGTTTCCGAAGACCTAGAGGCGTTGTCAGTTCCTTGATTAAGTCGGCTGGGGGGACTGATGGGTTTAGCGTGATCGCTGACTTAAACACAGTTACAACTCCTTAGTTAGACTGGAATAAGTATTTTCACAACTAGGCTATAACTTTTAACTCAATTCATAAATCATGGCAAACATTTCTATTGATGCGATCGCCGATCTTCCACCTCAGTCTGAGCAACCCGAAGACTGGCGGCGATTTTTTGGATTTAGTACCGATCATAAAGTGATTGGGATTCAATATATTGTTACTTCCTTTTTCTTCTTTCTCATCGGTGGTGTTTTAGCAATGGTGATAAGGGGTGAACTGATTACGCCTGAATCGGATCTCGTCGATCGCGCTGTGTATAACTCCATGTTCACGATGCATGGCACGATCATGCTGTTTCTCTGGACATTTCCCGTACTTTTAGGAATATCTAATTACCTAGTGCCATTGATGATTGGCGCTCGTGATATGGCTTTCCCTAAGTTAAATGCCGTTGCCTTTTGGATGGTTCCTGTATTTGGAGTAATCCTGATGGCAAGCTTCTTTGTGCCTGGGGGATCTTCACAATCGGGCTGGTGGGCTTATCCGCCTGTGAGTTTGCAAAATCCTACGGGGAATATTGTTAACGGTCAGTTCCTTTGGTTAGTTGCAGTCGCCATTTCGGGCGTTTCCTCAATTATGGGTGCGATTAACTTCGTAACCACGATTTTCCGAATGCGAACTACGGGCATGACTTGGTTCAAAATGCCTGTATTTGTCTGGACAGTGCTTGCCGCCCAGATTATTCAGTTATTTGGATTGCCAGCCCTCACCGCAGGAGCCGTGATGCTCTTGTCTGACTTGACCTTTGGAACGAGCTTTTTCGATCCCGCTAAAGGTGGCGATCCCATTCTCTTTCAACATTTTTTCTGGTTCTATTCCCATCCTGCCGTCTATGTGATTGCTTTGCCAGTGTTTGGGATCTTCTCAGAAATTTTCCCTGTTTATGCGCGTAAGCCTCTCTTTGGTTACAAAGTCGTGGCGGTATCTTCGCTAATCATTACGGGATTAAGTGGCATTGTGTGGGTGCATCATATGTTTGCCAGTGGCACGCCTGGCTGGATGCGGATGCTATTTATGGCGACGACAATGTTGATTTCTGTACCAACGGGGATCAAGGTTTTCGCATGGGTAGCAACGATCTGGGGTGGCAAAATCAAGCTAAATACAGCGATGCTATTTGGATTGGGAGCGATGGTGATGTTCGTATTCGCAGGAATCACGGGCATCATGCTTGCTTCTGTTCCCGTCGATATTCATGTGAATAATACTTACTTTGTGGTCGGACATTTCCATTATGTAATTTACGGCGCGGTGGTCATGGGAATCTATGCCGCCCTTTATCACTGGTTCCCCAAAATGACAGGCAGAATGTATTCCGAAGGTTTAGGGAAACTGCATTTTATCCTCACCTTTATCGGTACGAATGCCTGTTTCTTTCCGATGCATCCCCTCGGTTTGCAGGGAATGCCTCGTCGCGTTGCCTCCTACGATCCAGAGTTTGCCTTCTGGAATGTGATCGCTAGTTTAGGTGGCTTTCTCTTGGGAGTATCGACATTGCCATTCTTGCTCAATATGATTGGCTCTTGGGTACAGGGTGAAAAAGCTCCCAAAAATCCTTGGCGGGCGATCGGTTTGGAATGGCTTATTTCTTCGCCTCCATCCCATGAAAACTTTGAGGAGTTACCGATTGTAATTTCGGAACCCTACGGCTATGGCAAAGATGAACCCTTAGTTTCTAATCCTGATAAGTTGGAGATAAATCATGCAACCAGTTGATACTTCTGTTAGTGACAATCCTATTTTGGAAATCACCCACGAATCCGCCCATAGTGAGCATCCCGATAATCGGCTATTCGGCTTTGTGGTATTCCTACTTTCCGAAAGCGTTATCTTCCTGAGCTTTTTCGCTGCCTATATTGTCTATAAAACTACTTCCCTCAATTGGCTGCCTGATGGAGTCACAGGCTTAGAAATTCGGGAACCTGCGATTAACACCGTGATTCTGGTTTCCAGTAGTTTCACCATCTACATCGCTGAGAAATTTCTCCATAAAAAGCAGCTTTGGGGCTTTCGAGCCTTCTGGCTACTCACGATCGCTATGGGTAGTTACTTCCTTTACGGTCAAGCAGTGGAATGGAGTGGCTTAGCCTTTGGCTTCGGTGATGGCGTGTTTGGTGGTAGTTTCTATTTGCTGACTGGCTTTCATGGTCTGCACGTTTTAACGGGTGTGCTGTTGCAGTTAATCATGCTAGTGCGATCGTTCTTTCCTGATAATTACGCCAAAGGAGAATTCGGAGTCGAATCCACTTCACTGTTCTGGCATTTTGTCGATGTGATCTGGATTGCGTTGTTTATTCTAATTTACGTCTGGCAATAAAAATATAACTGTAGGGGCATAGCATTCCCACCCCAATCTATAAATTCTTAGATCCCCTTTATTTGGGAATGCTTTGCCCAAAACCTCGCAACGTAGACCCAAGAGCCAAAACAGCGTAACGCAATAATTTTCAAAATTTTTCAACGCAGGGATAATTTATTGGTGAAAGCGAAGAGGGCAGAGCATTTGCGGATTAAGGTTTTTGTGGAGAGTTTGAAAATTGTGGCGCAAATGCTCTGCCCCTACAGTTGTTTTGTGATTGTTTTATGGTTGTTTTTCTATTTCTAAATTATTTATTCCAAAGAGGAGAACGCGATGATTATTGATGACCATTATTATGATGTGATTATTGTGGGAACTGGAGCAGGGGGCGGAACCCTTGCCTATAAACTAGCTTCCACAGGAAAGAAAATTCTGATTCTCGATCGCGGTGATTTTATGCCTCTCGAAGAACAGAATCGAAGCAATATCGATATCTTTCAGCGCGATCGCTATCATGCGCCTGAACAATGGTATGACCACACAGGCGAGCCATTTTCACCACAGACTAACTATGCGATCGGTGGGAATACCAAAATCTATGGGGCGGCTCTATTGCGGCGGCGCGAGAAGGACTTTGAAGCAGTCACTCATCAAGCGGGAATTTCGCCAGAATGGTGCGTAAAGTATGACGAATTTGAGCCTTATTACACCGAAGCAGAAAATCTATATAAGGTACATGGTGATGCACAAACTGATAGTACCGAACCAACTCACAGCGCTGAATACCCCTATGCTGCGGTTAGTCATGAGCCTGAGATGCAGAAGATCTATGAGGCGATCGCTAATCAAGGTTTGCATCCATCGACAATTCCCCTCGGCTTGACCCGTCAAGAGGATGACCCCACTAGCGATTCTGAAGAAAGCTGCCTTGTCCCTGCCTTGAAATCGGCAAATGTCACCTTGAAAACCCAAGCCAAAGTAATCGCTTTACATACCAATCCATCGGGGCGATCGGTGAAGGGAGTAGAAGCGGAAGTGGGCGGACAGTCCTATCTCTTTTTAGGCGATATCGTCGTGCTTGCCTGTGGTGCAATCAATTCGGCGGCATTGCTGTTGCGATCGGCAAATGATTCCCATCCCAAAGGACTTGCCAATAGCTCCGATCAAGTGGGACGGAATTTGATGAAAAGCCTGCTGTCATCAGTCGTCCAACTCAGCACTAAGCCCAATAACGGCTCCTTCCAAAAGTCTATTTATGTCAATGATTTCTATTGGGGTGATGCGGATTTCCCCTATCCAATGGGACATATCCAGAACTCTGGTGGACTACTCACCGACATCATTTTTGCCGAATCTCCCCCTGTATTTTCCATTGTGGCGAGGCTTATGCCCAACTTCGGACTGAAGCAGTTAGCCACCCATTCCATCGGCTGGTGGGCGCAAACGGAAGATTTACCAGACTCGAATAATCGCGTGCGTTGGGAAAATAACAAAATCCATATCGATTACAATCCCAACAATATGGAAGCCCACGATCGCCTAATTTATCGCTGGACTGATGTTTTAAAAAATATCGAAAAGTCTCTAGATGGCTTTCGCACTGGTTTTATGCATCCCCGTTCTGAGTCACCGTTGCAAGTGGTCGCCAATCAATGCGGAACCTGTCGTTTTGGCGATGATCCTTTAACTTCCGTTTTAGATCGCGATTGCCGCGCCCACGATCTTGATAATCTCTACGTTGTCGATGGCAGTTTCTTTCCTTCTAATGCGGCAGTGAGTCCTGCTTTGACGATTATTGCTAATGCTCTAAGAGTAGGCGATCGGTTAGCTGAGAGGTTGAAATAGTTAGTTTTTTTGCTTTTGTTAAATAGGGTGTTTAGCCAGAAAAGTATAGACAGACTAGCTAAGCATCCTGATGATTTAGAATCAAGCTTTAAGCTGCTCTATTTACGTTATCTTTACAGTGAAATGCCTTGTTAAACCTAGATTATGCAAACATTATCTTCAACCAAAGTGCCAACAGTTAATCAATACATCACTGCTTTTCGGGCAATAAATAACCTGACAGATACTCATCTCAAAATACTCCAAACCCATTACCATGCATACGAGAAAACAATAACAGCAAAACAACTTGCTCAAGCTATGGGGTACAAGCATTATGGAGCAGCAAACATGATTTATGGGCGTTTAGCTGGTTTAGTTGGTGAACTATTGGATTACAATTCGGGACCTGATAAATTAGGAACATTGGTTACATTTGAAAAGCGAAATAAAGAGTGGCATTGGATATTAAGACCTGAAGTTTCTGAGGCTCTAGAAATATTAGGATGGATCGCAAACAGCACCAAAGAGTTATCTAATCAATCTATTTATTCAACTATTTTCAATGAATTAGTTTATGTGAAAGATGATCGTAGTCCTCCCGATAACAGAAGAATGGCACAGTTTAAAATCGGGTGGGAAAATGCAACTTCACAGCGCCGAGAATATACTGATGAGAAGTTAGCTAAAGTTCTCACATGGAACAATTTGGGCTATCGCTTTGGCTTGAAGTTAGGGAATGTATCAGAATCAGAAATTAATGAGGCTTATGAATTTCTCTCTCAAGAATATTGGTCTTCATTAAATGTAATGATTTTTCCTGAAGAAGTGAATGCAGAGGAAACATTTCGAGAAGGTGCAGTGCGTCAAGTTTCAGTTAATGCTTATGAACGAGATCTGAAAGCTCGTCAAAAATGTATTAACTACTATGGTTCAGATTGCTCGGCTTGTGGTTTTAATTTTGGTAAATCGTTTGGACAATTAGGTGAAGGCTTTATTCATGTTCATCATTTACGTCCTATTTCAGAGATTGCAGAAGAATACAATGTCGATCCCATTAAAGACTTACGTCCTGTTTGCCCAAATTGTCATGCAATGATTCATCGCCGTTCTCCACCTTTTAGTATTGAAGAAATCAAAGTGTTGTTAGAAGCTACCAAATAACAGCATTTTACTGGCAATCTGGGCGATCGCGTTTTTGTGGGGGGATGATTGGGCGATCGGGCTTTTTTGTGGGAATTGGGCGATCGTGTTTTTGGTGGGTGGTTGGGCGATCGCGTTTTTGTGGGTGGTTAGGCGATCGTTTTTTTAAGGTGAGTGGTGGGGCTTATCGCGTTTATAAAATACAACTCAACCCCTCACCCTTTCTGTCGCCTTCGCATAAGCAGGATCATGAATATCGAAACTAATCACCCTTACTCTTTTCGGCGCAGGCTTTTCAAAAATCCGATAGACCAGCCTATATTCTGCATCATCAAAGGGAATTTTCAAAGCATAATAACCACGCAAATCACCCTTTAACTTATGGCAACTCAAAATCCCACCTGTATCAGGGCATGACTGCAAAATCGGCTTGAACAAACCCTCAAAATCAGTCCTCAAAACCATCGGCAAAATTGGCAAATCTTCTGCTATCACAAGCGGATGCATCTGCAAAAAATACTTAGCGCGTATAGCCACGCAACTTAATCTCCCTATTCACCTGTTCCAAATCAAACTCCTCATCTAGAGTTCCCATCGTCACCCACTCCTCATCCTTAATAGGTGTAGCAATGCGATCAATTGCCTTAGACTCAGCAGAACGTAAAGCCAATCGATTTTCCCGTTGCAACTTCTCCGCGATCGCCTCCCGCAACCAACTCATCCGCCCCTGTGAGGGTAAACTACTAAAAACATCAGACGTTAAAGAAACTGTGACGCGCTTAGTTATGCCTTTTGTCTTCACCTAAGTACCTCTTCAAATCGATCCTTGTAAGTATTCTATCCTAGCTTAATAACTATAGGCGATCTCGTTTTTGGCGGGTGATTGGGCGATCTCGTTTTTTGTGGATGATTGGGCGATCGCGTTTTTGTGGGTGGTTGGGCGATCGTATTTTGGTTGGTGGGCGATCGCCTTACCCTACTCCAGCAATAACCTGACCTATATCTTGAGGCGTAGCACCAGTTGCCAACATCGCCCTAATCAATAACTCAATAGAAACAGAAGCATCACCATTCTCCGCCTTAGCAATCCGAGGCTGACTAGAACTCATTTTAGAAGCAAGCTCACTTTGAGTCATTATCTTTTGCCGACGCTCCTTTAGATTTTGACTAAGCGCCAGTTTAATCTCAACTAAAACAGACTCTTCAGCAGTTAAAGCCAAAAAATCTGAAACCGATCCAACCTTCCAACCCTTAGCTTCTAAACGCTCTCTTTTAGCTTGATCCATCATATTCTCCTAATCAGTATCATATTTACTAAGTCTCTTTTTACAAATATCAATCACATTTTTAGGTGTCGTTCTCGTGGATTTATTAAAAACCTCCACAATCAAAATTGCATCATCATCAATTCGATAAATGATTCTCCAGTTTTTCTCTGCATCGCGAATTCGTAACTCATGACAGCGCTCTCCTATACTTGGCATCGGACGAGAATGGGGCAATCCAATAGATACACCTTGCTGCAATTGCCTGAGCAGAACACCAGTTTCCACTCGTATTTCTTGACTGAAAGGTGGAGTTTTAACCTGACCATGCAGCCAAACTAAAGGTTTACTTTGATTTCCCATATCGTTCTATATCATATCTGATATATTAGCATGGATTAATTCTGTTGTAGCGATCGCGTTGTACTTTTTGGTGGTGATTTGGCGATCATTTTTGTTGGTGGTGGGTTGGGCGATCGCGTTTTTTGAGGGATTGGGCGATCGCTTGACATAGTATTAATATTGATACTAATATTCACTATAAACCTAACCTTATGGCACAAGTAGAAAAAATAGTTGCTCAGCTAAAAAGGAATTCTCAAAATGTTAACTTCACTGATTTAGTAAAAGTTTGCAATCATTACTTTGGAGAGCCTCGACAGCAAGGGACGAGTCATTGTGTCTACAAAACCCCTTGGCAAGGCGACCCTCGCGATAACATTCAAGAAAAGAATGGCAAAGCAAAAGTTTATCAAGTTAAACAAGTATTAGCAGCGATCGAAAAAATTGAGGAAATGAAAGATGATTAACCATGAACACTACAGCTATAAAATTACTTGGTCAGTTGAAGATCAAGAATTCGCAGGATTATGTGCAGAGTTTCCTAGTTTGTCTTATCTTGATGAGGATCGTTCGATGGCTCTCGAAGGTATTACAAATCTGGTCAAAGATGTAGTAACAGATATGGAAGCAAATGGAGAAAAGATTCCAGAACCAATAGCCGAAAAGGTCTATAGCGGTAAACTTCAAGTTCGCATTCCTCCATCTCTTCATCGCAGATTAGCAATGGAAGCCGCAGAAGAAAACGTTAGCTTAAATCGTTATATGAGTCAAAAACTCGCAGGCTGATATTTGTTACTTTTTTTGTGAGAGGTTGGGCGATCGTGTTTTGTGAGGGATTGGGCGATCGCGTTTTGGTGGGGGTGAATGGGCGATCGCGTTTTGTGTAGGTGATTGGGCGATCGTATTTTCTGGTGAGTGATGGGGCGATCGCGTTTTTAGTGGATGGTTGGGCGATCGTGTTTTTTGGTGGGTGGTTGGGCGATCGTTTTTTGTGAATGATTGGGCGATCGCATTGTACTTTTTTCTCAAAAATCAGCGATATAATATGTTTGAAGATAAATTTGTACATTTTGTGATGGCGTATGAGTCTTACTATCAAATACGAGCAAGCACTTAATCAGTTCTCAGAAATTTGCGATCGCGTGATTGCAGAAAATAACTTTGTCATTTTGGAACGTGGCGATCGCGAAAATGTTGCAGTGATCTCAGCTAAAGAGCTATCAAGTTTGCTCGAGACTTTGCATTTACTCAAATCCCCTAAAAATGCAATCCGTTTATTTGAAGCTTTAGAAGAAGCGGATTCGAGAACAGTTTTGCCGAAAACTTTGAATCAACTCAGTCAGGAGGTGGGACTTGCCAGTACCAAAGAAACTGCGTGATGCTGTCTTTGTGTCACAATTCAGGCAAGACCTAGTGTATTGGGTGAATACGGATCGTAAAATTGCTATTCGAGCGATGGAACTAGTTGAATCTATTCTTGATGATCCATTTAAGGGAATTGGCAAGCCTGAACCTCTCAAATATATTGGTGAAAACACATGGTCAAGAAGATTAACTCAAGAACATCGAATGGTCTATCGCGTTAAAGATGATCGCATTGAGTTTCTTCAAGCTCGTTATCACTATTAGGCGATCGCGTTTTTAGTGAGTGAGTGGGAGATCGCGTTTTTGTGGATGATTGGGCGATCGCGTTTTTGGTGATTGGTTGGGCGATCGCGTTTTTTGTGAGTGGTTGGGAGATCGCGTTTTGGTGGGGGTGAATGGGCGATCGCGTTTTGTGTGTGTGGATTGGGCGATCACGTTTTTGTGGGGGATGATTGGGCGATCGCGTTTTTTGTGAGGCGATCTATCTGACTCTAATAAATTTCCCTGCGATGCCCAACCCTAGCAATGAAGATTAACTAATTTTCTACATCAAATTCATAAATGACTCGATAATCTCCTACCCTCAATTTATAAAATCCAGACCACTGACCAGTCAATGGCAGAGGTGAAATCTTCTCAAAATTAGCGCTCAACCATTGAATTTTCTTCAGGATTCGTACACGCACAACCTGAGAAATTTCATCTAGATCATCTATAGACTCTGGTTCAAAACTTACTGAATAAGCCATTTATTAATCTATTCCATATCTTTTGTATACTTCTGATGCTGGAATAGTAGATCTTCCCTCCATCCGTTTTTTTTGTATGTTTAGCAAACTCTGCATGAATGATTCTTTGATTTCTTTCCCCTGATCAGGATCGCTAAAGTACTCATCCAAACGTTCATCCACAGTATTACGGATTAAAGTTTGTAGTTGCTCTACAGTCAAGTCTTTTACTTGCATAGTTTCTACCAACGATCAAATATATTGATGATTATAACAATTTTTAGATAGCGTTTTTTTTGTGAGGTGATTGGGCGATCGCGTTTTTGGTGAGTGGTTGGGCGATCGCGTTTTGGGTGGGTGATTGGGCGATCATATTTTTGGTGAGAAGATGATTGGGCGATCGCTATACATTAGTTCTGTTTAAATACTTGCTCAATATCCCTTGAACCATGAAGCAACCGAATTACATCAATACCACCCTCAATCTGCTGATAAAACACAACATAATTACCGATAGGAAAGCTCCGTAAATCTGGCAATAACTCTGGTCTTTTCCGTCCCAAACCTGAATTCTGAGCCAAAGTCAACAACTTACTTTCTATTCGATCTAAAAAATCATCCGCTCTATCTGGACTATCATCGGCAATATAATCCCAAATATCCAGCAAATCCAACTCAGCAAGCGGACGCTTCAGAATGATTGCCATTATTGCACCTGCTTCTGTTGCTTGCGCTGACGTGCCGTTGCCTTCACTGCCTGTATATCAAGAGGCGTAGCATCACCACTATCTAAACCCGCCTGAATATCTTGACGTAACTCCTGCAAACGCAACTGCTGAAGTTGATCCCGTTCTTGCAATAATCTCAAACCCTCACGCACAACCTCACTAGCAGAATAGTACAAGCCAGTACTAACCTTTCCCTGTATAAAGCTCTCTAGCTCAGGCGTTAGAGACACATTCATAAGTTTAGTCCTCTAAATAATCTTGATATCAATATTCTCGCTGTAATAACAGTAAATAGCAATAACTGTTATCAAATTTATTGAGCGATCGCATTTTTGGGATGGGGATTGGGCGATCGTGTTTTTGTGAGTGGTGGGGCGATCGCGTTTTTTAGGGAGGGATTGGGCGACCGCGTTTTTGTGGGGGGATGATTGGGCGATCGCGTTTTGTGTGTGGATTTGGCGATCGTGTTATCCTGTCACACATTTTTTGTTTTTGCAGTAAAATAAGCCTATTACTTCTACATAGACTTACAGTTATGACAGTAGAATTTGCACCAATTTTTGAGCTAGGACTTTCAGAAAAGCTACAGCTTCTTGAGGACTTATGGGATAACATTGCAACTCAACCAGCAAATATTCCTGTACTAGACTGGCAAAAAGAAGAACTAGCTAAAAGAAAACTATCTCACTCCCAAAATCCTAATTTAGCAAGTTCTTGGGATTCAGTAAAAGCAAGAATCCGTAGTCATCAAAGAAATGGCTAAGAGTCTACAAATGTGTAATTAGCAGAAAAAAGTGGTACGATAAATTGTACAAGTTTAAGTGTATTAATGAAAATTCTTAATGCGAGTGAAGCGAGAGCCAACTTGTTCAGCTTAGTCGAACAGGTTAACAAAGATCATTTACCAAGAATTATTACGAGTCGGCAAGGTGATGCGGTATTGCTGTCTAAATCTGATTGGGAGAGCATACAGGAAACTCTCTATCTTCAATCTATTCCTAATTTAGTTGAGTCAATTAAATCCGCCGAACAATTGGATGAGTGGGTTTCTGAAGATGAATTTTTAGGAGCATTGAATGGAATGGAAGATTGAATTTAGTCGAAATGTGATTAAGGATGCTAAAAAGTTGAAGTCTGCCAATTTGGACTCAAACCTCAAATCTCTACTAGAAATCCTCAAGCAGAATCCCTATGAACCTCCCTATGAGAAACTTTCAGGCAACTTGAAAGGATATTTCTCAAGACGCATCAATATCAAACATCGATTGGTTTATGCCATCAATGAAGAAACTAAAACCATTAGAGTTGTTTCTGTGTGGTCACATTATGAATAGCAGTGATCGCTTTTTGAGCGAATCCTAAATTTCACATGGCAATCCTACAGCAATAAGACTCCAAATAAGACAAAGAGCCAAGTTTTTGTGTGAATATTGTCATTCTTCAAGCGATCGCTGGTAGATCGAACTACCAAAACTGTTGAAACACTCACCACAAGATGGGGACGTTTTGTTGATGTGTTAGTTGAGCCTGCGGTATTACGCTTATCCCCCAAAAAAGTATTGACGTAAAAGAAGTTTCGAGCCAGAACTAAGCATCAAGGATTTGCGGTGGAAATTGTTATACGAGCTATCGATATAGCTGTCGACATTCTTGTTAGGACATAAAACCCAAATAGTGTGAGGCGGCGCTTCGCGCCGCCTCACACTATTTGGGTTTTGAGTTTGTCCTGATACAGGTGGCTATAGCTATAACACTGAGTTAGTCCTAGTGGAATGTAAGTCGCGTTTATCATCGGTAAACAACAGCAAACCTACTCAAATTATTATGTCATAGCTTATTCGCTTGCATTAGCGTGGTATGGCGATCGACTAAGTATTACTACGGGCTATAATCAACCCCAAGTCTATAAATTTTTGTAAATATGTCGTCCCCAACCCCTGACGTACCAGCGAGCGAGTCTCGCGAAGCCCGTACCCGCCAAATGCTCGGAATGAAAGGTGCGGACATTAAAGAAGCTTCGATCTGGAAGATCCGCTTGCAATTGATGAAACCGATTACATGGATACCCCTAATGTGGGGCGTACTCTGCGGCGCAGCCTCCTCTGGTGAGTTTGCATGGTCAGTTGAAAATGTATTTCGATCGCTACTTTGTATGCTCATGTCAGGGCCCCTACTGACAGGCTATACCCAGACAATCAATGACTATTACGATCGCGAAATCGACGCAATTAACGAACCCTATCGTCCGATTCCATCGGGAGCAATTCCCCTCAATCAAGTCATTGCTCAGATTTGGGTTTTGCTGCTTGGTGGTATTGGTGTCGCCGCAATTCTGGATATCACGGCTGGTCATACGGACTTTATCATGACCAAATTAGCGCTGGGTGGCTCATTGGTTGCCTACATCTACTCAGCACCACCTTTGAAGCTCAAGCAAAATGGATGGCTGGGCAACTATGCTCTTGGGGCAAGTTATATTGCTCTACCTTGGTGGGCAGGTCATGCGCTTTATGGCACTCTCAACTGGACAGTGGTAGTCGTGACACTGTTCTATAGTCTTGCGGGCTTAGGAATCGCTGTTGTCAATGACTTTAAGAGTGTGGAAGGCGATCGCGAATTGGGATTAAAATCTTTGCCAGTGATGTTTGGGGTGCAGAAAGCTGCCTTAATCTCAGCAACGGCGATCGATGTCTTCCAAATTGGCATTGCTGTTTATTTAGTTACCGTTGGCGAACAATTACTAGCAAGTTTGATTGTGCTGTTAGTGATTCCGCAAATTACATTCCAAGATATGTACTTCCTGCGTGATCCCCTCAAGAATGATGTGAAATATCAGGCTAGCGCTCAACCATTTCTGGTAATTGGGATGTTAGTCGCAGGGATTGCGATGGGACATGCTGGTATCTAAAGCATAAAGGGACGCTAAGCGTCCCTTTATGCTTTGAAGAAAATAGCCCCTACAGGGTGATTTAGTGATGCTGAATGTTGCATATCATCTGTATGCAAAGAGAACCGACACATCAGAGAAAACTTGCCAATATTCATGATTAACCATAAAGTCCGAAAACAGCAATTGTCAAATAACCAATTAGATAAATCATTGAGCAAGAGCTTAGTCGCTGTGATCGGTACTTTGCTAGTTTCTTGCTCGGCGAATGCTCCTCAAGGTGGTGGATTTGGCGCTGTTCCTGTACCGATCGCCCCTGTAGAATCAGGCATAGTTACAGATAGCTCTGATTATGTGGCAAATTTGCAATCACGCCAATCGGTAACGTTGCAGCCGCGAGTCGATGGCTATGTGCAGGAAATTTTTGTTAAGGCAGGCGATCGCGTGGAAGCTGGTGCGCCAATTTTACGGATTGATCCCGCTAGGCAGCAAGCCGTTGTCCAGCGATCGGTAGCTGCCGTGGCAACATCTCAAGCAGATTTTGAAAGTGCCAGAGCAACACTAGCTCAACTACGCGCCCGTAAAGAATCAATTTTATCCAGTGTCGATTTTAATCAAAAGGAATTTGAGCGCTTTTCTAAATTGACCCAAGAAGGGGCGACAGCCAAACAAAAACTTGATGAAGTTGCAAATAGTCTGAGAAATGCAAGGGCGGAGCTAGGTCAAATCGATGCTCAGATTAATGCTCAACAAGCGAGTATTAATAGTGCTGCTACTAGAATCGAAGAAACTCGTGCTGGTGCTATACAAGAAGAAGTGCAACTAGATTTTTATACCGTGACTGCTCCCTTTGCGGGGATTGTTGGCGATATTCCCATCAAGGTTGGTGATAATGTGAACAGCGCCACACAGCTAACAACGGTTACCCAAAATCAAGTTTTAGAAGTACAGATTTCGGTTCCCCTTGAAAATGCACCACGTTTGAAGATGGGGCAATCTGTGGAGCTTTTGGATGCTCAGGATAAGCCTATAGTCAAAGGGAATGTGGCTTTTATTTCACCAAGTATTAATCCACAAACCCAATCAGTTTTGGTAAAGGCTAATTTTAATAATGGAACTAATCAACTAAAAGCTAATCAGTTTGTGAGGGCGCGATTGATTTGGGCTTCGCGTTCTGGTGTGTTAGTACCAACCTCCGCTATTTCACGTCTTGGCGGTCAAGACTTTATCTTTGTAGCAGAAAACAATTCCGCTAATGGTAAAACGCAATTGGTCGCTAACCAAAAACCGATCAAACTAGGGAAAATCACTGGCAATAAGCAAGAGGTATTAGAAGGCTTAAAGCCTAACGACAAGATTGTGGTGTCAGGTATTCTGCAATTACAAAATGGAGCGCCGATCGCACCATTACCTGATGCTCCTAAGCAATAAAAAAAGCCTCGCTTTGCGAGGCTTTTTGATTTACAAAAGGCTTATTAAACTTATTAACTCACCTTACGCAGATAGAATTCTTGCGATAGCGGAGGTTTGGGGCTGGCACGGGGGCGCAGCCCCTACAGAACATGAATTATTCAGGTAGGGGCAATCCCCCCGTGGTTGCCCTGCTTGTCTAGCGGCAATAGATTCATCGTCTGCATTTTGCGTAACATCAGTTATTAAAACTTAGAGTTGGCATTGAGATTTTTAGACGGTTCTAAAGCCATCATCTGTTGCTGGACAGAAGGAGAATACAAACGGAGATAGTTCCAATAGTTACCTAAAACCTTGGATACATAATCTCTAGTTTCGTCATAGGGAATACTATTTACGAACTCATCGGGATCACCTACGCCCCTTGCTTCCACCCATCTACCCACTGCTCCTGGACCTGCATTGTAGCTTGCCACCGCCAGCATCGAGTTATTGCCATAGCGACCATGGGTATAGTCTAGATACCAAGTTCCAAAACTGATGTTATCTTCTGGTCGATCAAGGTTGTAGCTATTCACGCCCTTTTTGCTAGCAATCCATGAACCTGTATCTGGCATGATTTGCATCAAGCCGATCGCTCCAGAACGAGACCGAATTTGTGCCTCAAAGCGAGATTCTTGGCGCATTAAGCCGATGACTAGGGCTGGGGAAAGTTTACGTTCATTAGCCCAGTTAGAAATTAAATCCCAATAATGGAATGGATAGAGAGAATGGATATAAGCAGGATGCTGCTTCAGTTGCACTATTTCTGCTTTTTGAGCATCGGAAACATCAATCCAATTCAGACTTTCGAGAGTTCTGATACCCATCAGATTATCTTGATTGGCAACTCGTAATACGCCATCCGTAAAGATTTCCTTGGGTTCCAGATTACGCTTACCCCGCAATTCCGTTAACCATTGCGATCGCGCATCCCGATCTAGACCGAGAATATATAGCTCTTGCAATTTGGCTGATCCCGCAGGCAAAGGCTGTCTGGCACTGGGTAAAGCGATCGCGGGTGCAACATACCTTGCTGTGGTAAAAGTACCAACATTCCAACCAAGCGAACTTGCCGATCGCCACGCATAGTAAGAATCAGGATGTTGACGGATGGTAAACTCAAATAACGTCTTAGCTTTAGCTTTATCACCAATTTTATTTGCCCATTTACCAGCCCAAAAACTTGCCTCCGCAGTGAAGTCACTGTTAGGACTATTGGCAATCAATGCGTCAACTGTGGCGATCGCATTCTTGATTTGTCCACTTCTTGCTTGCCCCTTGGCAATGCGCCAACGCAATTCTCCCGCATCATTGCTACTGCCATAGCGATTTAACAATAGATTGCGAACATCACTGGCTGCTTTAGGACTTCCAAGTTTATCTTGCAAAATTGCAGCCTTAATCCCTAGGGCTTCCCCTGCGGTATCAGGATAATTGGCGACAATGCGATCCGTAGCGGCGATCGCTGCTTGGGGCGAGGCAATCTGGGTAATCCGAATTAAAGCACGAGGTGCTTGGGGACTTTTGGGAAACTGCTGAACAACGCGATTATAAGCAACGATCGCCGCATCAATTTGTTTACCCCGATGGAGACTACGCGCATAATTGTAAGCAGTACTGGGATTGACTGTGGCGCGACTGTAAGCATTGGCAGCTTTGCCAAATTCAAAATTATTGTAATAGCCCTCAGCAATCGCCCACCATTGATCGGCGGTGAGTGATGGTGAACTCGCCACCAGACGATTTAAGATTGGCACAATCTCTTTAGAATCACTAAAATAAGTCGCCAGATGCGCCATCAGATCAACTCGATTTGGTGTTTGGGCGAGTAGGCGCAATGCGACCTGTTGCGATCGGGGATGGGCAGGAAATTTTTGTAAAAGCTGTTGATTTTGTCCAAGGGCAAACATCGCTTCGGCGGACACAGGGCTATCAGGGAATTTAGCTAAAATTTGTTGCCAAGTTGCGGTTGCCGATGGGAGATCGCGGAGTTGGGTTTGCGCCTGTGCACGTTTGAGTAGAACGTAATCAGCCAAAATTGGATATTCTGTTTCCAATTTATCAAGGGCGGCGATCGCTTCACGGGGCTTGCGGTTGTTGAGATGAATATCCGCAATCACCATCCGAGCGCGAACACGGTCAATATCGGTATTACCAGAACTTTGCTGTTTCGCCTGCGTTTCTAGTTTGGCAAGTCTCTGATCAATAGGGGTATAGGTTAGTGGATCAAAGGATTTGCTGTCTCGGTTATTGGCTAGGCTCGCATTCAACGTCAGATCAGACTCTGAAGAGGCGGTAATTAGTGGGGCGCTAGCTCCTGCTAATGTAGCACTGAGCATAAGCACGATAGACCAACGCATTAATTTTCTCATCCCGATACGTTCTTGATGCTGAGCATCCTAACATTTTTCACAGGTTGACTTATAGCACTTTTAGCATGAAAAGAAACGACGCTTTGCGTCGCTTCTTTTTTATTTTATGTTTTTATGCTTTGGTTTTCTCAAGCACAAAGTTACTAAGCGATCGCTGCACCGACACAATCGTTATCTGGGCGACGCTTCTACTCTAATTATTACTGACTAGCCATACTTTAATATTTGTTTCTAAATTCCCAATATCTTCAGGGCATAGTTTCCGAACGCGATCATAACGATTAGCCGCTTCCTCTGCGAGAATTCCTCTACCTTGACATCTTGCTGTTAATAGCGATCTTTGTTCGGCAAATTGCACAAAATATCCTTTTTTAGATTTCCTCTCAGCACGAATATCTGACCAATTCCAATCTCTGGGAAGATCACTACATCCTGCTAAAACCCATACTTCTAACTCTTGCCAAGCATTTTCACCTATAAATTTTTTCGGGCTTTGATAGTTCTCAGCTAAAAATTCTTGCGCTCTTTTTTCAAGTCCATCAAGTTTTGCCCGTCTATCTTCATTGCCATCTCGATCAACACACACCAAAAACAAGTCGGTCATACCGCCATATCTTAGCAAAATTTCTTGAATCTTTTCCCATCGCAGGGCTTCAGCATGACCTCGGAGGCGTGGATTTTTGCAGACGGTAATTTTTGCTTTTGGCTTACCGATCGCTGTCATCATCGCTCTGACAATCGGTAGTACCATACTCTCATCATTGACAAAATCTTCCAGAATAATCAGAACATTCATGCGTCCTGCACCTCTTCATCTTCGAGAAAGTACATGGCATCTTCTAGCCATCCCGAATCTAGTAAACTCGATAAGCCTTCATTAGCGACAAGTTCTCTAGCGTTGGGAATGTCCATAATTTTGGTTATGCGTGACTCGGTGCGATCGCCAATTCGATACATTAAAGAAGCATATTCGAGGCTTTCAGGGCTTAAGAAATTCAACAAAAGCGGTGAGTGAGTTGTAATCACAATTTGCATCGAGCCGTTCGAGACTTCTTGCTGCATAAGCTGTAACAGCAAGCTTAACCGATTGGGATGAATGCCGTTTTCAGGTTCTTCAAAAAAGTAAAAGCGCGATCGCTGATTCCCCAAAAGCGCCGCCAATAGTCCCAAAAATCGTAAAGTTCCATCGGATGCGCTATAAGCAGTTGTTTTTTGTCCGCTTGCCTCTTCAATTCTTAGTAGAACTTTGCCAGTAAAGTCTTCTGGAAAGTCAAAATCTTTTGCATCCATTGGAGTTAAAGATTGCAACCAATCCAATAAAATCGCCTTATGGGTTTCGTCACGACAAATATCCAACATGACCGATGACAAATTTTCACCGCGATCGCCTAAAGTATTTTGTCCCGCAAAAGTTGGGAACCTCATCAAATCTGGACTAAGCTCCAAAAACCTCATGTCACTTATGGCATTTAAGGCAAGTTCACAAAACTTTTTCGTGGTTGGTATATTAAAATCCTCATCATTAGATATACTTTGCGGCTTAACTCCTGTCGCAAGCTGAAAAAGTGCAGGAATATAATTCGACACTAAGTCAGATCTAGCTATATTAATTTTATTCAAATCATCAACATGACGGCTTTCCCAATTGTCATAAAAACGAATAGAGGTCGAGTTGGCTAATAATATACTCATAGAATTTGCATCAAAAAGTGGATGCTTTTTTTGTGTGCAAGTAAGCTTTTCCAAAGAGATATATGGGAACGGAGCAGCATTGTCTAATTTTATTTTTATGTAATAGCCCAAGTCATATTCTGTATCGCCATCATGGATGGAAAAAGCAATAGCGATCGCAAAAGAATCAGCCCCACAATAAGTTATTTCCTTTGTTCCACCACGAATACCCCGCCATTGCAGCACCCCACCTTCACCATATTTCTCACCAATGATTTCAGCAATGCTGTAACCTCGCGAAATACCATGCAAAAAACGAAAAGCATCACGAATATTGCTTTTGCCTGAAGCATTTGTCCCAACTAAAACTGTCAAATCTCCAAGCGAAAGCTCGGCATTTTTAAAACTTTTAAAATTTTCTAAACGCAAACTCTTTAGCATTGAAATACTCAATAAGTAAGTTGGTGGAATTAAAAGTAGGATGGGTTAGCGATAGCGTAACCCATCATTGCCAACTAATTGATGCGTTACGTTGCACTAACGCATCCTACATTTAATTAAGCCTTCGTTTTCTCCAACACAAAATTACTAAGCGATCGCTGGATTGATACAACAGGTATTTGTGAAATTGCCTCTGTTGCAAAGGCATAGGTGAGCAAATTCGCCGCACTTTCAGCATCGATCGCCCGACTTTGTAAGTAGAAGATCTCGTCCGCATCCAATTGGCTAACCGTTGCACCGTGAGCACATTTGACATTATCCGCAAAAATCTCTAACTGCGGTTTAGTATCTACTCGAGCCTTGCCCGATAGCAACAGATTACGACTTAGCTGTGCGGAATCTGTTTGTTGAGCCAGCTTCGCAACTTGAATTTTGCCATTAAAAACCGCATGGGAACGTCCATCGGCAATGCATTTATGCAGTTGCTTGCTCGATCCGTGCGGATAGTTATGAGAGATTACAGAATGAGTATCGGCAAGCTGTTCTCCATCAAGAAAAGCTAGCCCCGTCAGCGAAGTTTCTGTCTGTGCTGCCATCTGTTGCACAATCAAGTTCTGACGCGAAATTTTTGCGCCAAAGCTAATCGATTGATTTTTATAGACGCTATTCTTAGCTTGAGCGATCGCGGTGGTATTGATATGAATCGCTTCATTACCTTGTCTTTGGACCTTCGTGTGATTGACCTGAGCGCCTTCCGCTAGCCAAACTTCCGTCACCGCATTAGTGAAATAGGCTTGATGATTCTCACCCACAAAGGTTTGCACAAAGGTCAATTCGCTATGGGATTCCGCGATTACCAAACAACGAGGTTGGGTAATTAAAGTTGATGCGCCTACTGGGGGAGCAGAGATAAAAATCAACTGTACAGGATTCTCAACCACCAAATTTTTAGGGGCGAGAATAATGGCGACATCTTCCATGCAAGCTGTATTGAGACTCGCAAAATAATCATTAGCATCGGGATGCTGCGCGAGGTGCGATCGCAACTTCGGCAAAATGCGATCGCCAAGAGTGGCTAATGTGCCAATAACCAAGCCTTCAGTTACATTGCTAGCATCGGATAAATCCTTACGATACTTTCCATTTACAAATACCAGACAATTTCCTAAGGATTCTGGTGCAATGTTATTGGCAATTAAGGCTTCAAGATTAGCACTACGGGAAGCGATCGCTTGTTGATTGGCAAAAGTCAAACTCCCCAAAGCGGAAACATCAGTATATTTCCATTCTTCATCTTTAGTGGTGGGGAAAGCAAGGGCTTCTAGGCGATCGCTAGCCAATTGACGCAGTTTGCCCACAAAATCACTAGTTTCCTTGTCGGTACTAGCAATATCGGAACTTAGCGCCACAACTTGAGCTACAAATTGTTCGCTATTTACAGCCAATTTACTGCGCGTACTTAACGCACCCTTAAATTCTACTTGATCTTCCAATTGTTCAGAAACTTGAATAGCCATTATGCCAACACCGCCTCTTCTTCTTTGAGCCAGTCATAGCCCTTCTCTTCTAGCTCTAACGCTAAGTCTTTATCACCAGTCAAGATGATCTTGCCATTTTCCATAACATGGATGAAGTCAGGAATAATGTAATTGAGCAAGCGCTGATAGTGGGTAATTACTAGTGAAGAGTTATGAGGTGTGGAAAGCTTATTCACACCACCCGCCACAATCCGCAAAGCGTCAATATCTAGCCCTGAATCAGTCTCATCCAGAATCGCTAAAGTAGGGTCAAGAATTGCCATTTGCAAGATTTCATTGCGCTTCTTTTCGCCACCCGAAAATCCTTCGTTGACACTACGGCTCAAAAAGCTAGGATTCATTTCTACAATTTCCAACTTTTCTTGAATAAAGTCATCAAAATCAATAATATCTAACTCTTCTAAGCCCTTGTGCTTTCGCAAATTGTTATAGGACAAACGCAAGAAATCAGAGTTAGTTACCCCTGGAATTTCCAGTGGATATTGAAAAGCCAAAAATATTCCTTCTCTAGATCTAATTTCAGGTTCTAAATCTAAGAGATTTTTACCCTTATACCAAATTTCACCACCTGTGACGGTATAGGCAGGATGTCCCGCTAATACCTTGGAGAAGGTACTTTTACCAGAGCCGTTGGGCCCCATAATTGCATGGACTTCACCAGCCTTTATTTCGAGATTTAGTCCCTTAAGAATTTGGACTCCATCCACTTCCGCAGTCAAATCTTTGACCGATAAAATTACTTCACTATTTTCAACAATCATCTATGTTTCTCTTAACAGCTATTTAATATTGTAATATGTAGTGGACAGATATTGGCATGAGAAGAGCGAGAAACTATGTCTTACAGTGCTTTTACGTTACGCAAAGCCAAGGAAGAATTAAATCTCAATTTTGTGGAAGGGGTAAGATTTTTGCCTAACTTAGATGTAATTACCCCTAGCACCAACCTGATTGAATTCCTACAGGAAAGCATTCCTTTGGCGATCGCAATGGGATCAGAAAAAGCGCGATCGGAATTAATTATTTCGCCGATTCTATTTGAAGTTAGAAAACAGCTTCATCGTCAGATCAGCTTTTTTTCAGGAGAAGAGTTTAATGTTGATGAAAGCATTGGTTTAAATGGGGTTTGTGACTTCTTGATTAGTCGCTCAACCGAACAACTTTTTGTGGAATCTCCTGTGGTTGCGATCGTGGAAGCGAAAAAGGATGACTTAAAATCAGGTTTAGGTCAATGTATTGCTGAAATGGTTGCCGCCCAAAGATTTAACCTAGGCAGAGAGAATACTATTGACACTATTTTTGGCTGTGTCACTAGCGGTAACCGTTGGATATTTTTACAGTTAAAAGAACAAAATTTGACTATAGATTTAGAAGAATATGTAGTTCCTCCTGTAGATTGGTTGCTTAATGCTTTGGCATGGATGTGTAAACCAGATCTAGTCTAATAAATAATCATCTTCAAAAACTTCTTTCCACGTTAGCGAAGAAATACTCGATTTGCAATTCATCTCAGCTTCGGCTTTGCGATTTGCTTTGATCAAAGCCTGCTCCCAAAGCGATTCGATAAACTCACGATTGAGACTAGGCATCTCTTCTTGACTTTCCTCGATCGCATCACGAGCATCAAGAATAGAAACAATCCAACTCCGACTACGCTTATTTGGTTGGGTTTGCCACTTAATGATATGCATCATTAAGCGAGTTAATTGACTTTTAAGAGCTTGACGTTCTGATCTTGACATTGCCTCAACTAGAGCATTCAGGGCGACTTTTGCTTCCTCTGTTTGTCCCTGCTGGAGCAAAATTTGAGCAGCTTCTGCGGTTTGAAAATGGGAGTTAATAGCCATCATCTTCCAGTCTGTTTGAAGATTTATTTTAGGATTTGCGAGCATTTCCACACCTCCATAGTTTTAAACTGTAGTTAATAATTGCATCGCACGTTTCAATATTTCCGACTGATTTACCATTTTACCAAGGGAGATCGCATCATACGCACCACCAAAAGCCTCTAGTCGAGCATTGTCTAAGGCGCGATCATAAGCCTCTTCGAGAATTTCTTGAAGTTCTCGATCGCTTAAATAATTTCCGCCAGCCTTACGGCGTTTGTTTGTGCGTTGAATTGAGAATATAGAATTACGAATTGATACATCCCAAGAACTTGTAGAACGCTTTTCGGCAGATTGCTTGATTAGATGTAGCAAGAGAATCACGGCATAACTTTCAATTTTATTAATCTTATCGTCTTTGCTCATCTCTTCTAGTTCATCAATCAGCATCAGAGCAGATTGCGTATCTCCTCTCTGAATTAGCGATCGCAGTTCTATGAGTTCTTCCATATTGTTTTTTATTAGCTTTTAGCCTTTAGCTTTTAGCGGTTAGCTTTAATTTATTGTATGACTAAGTATTTATCAGAACTGAAGACTAAAAGCCAACCGCTAATCATCAAATCCACTAAAGCTAAAGACTAAAAGCTAACAGCTAATCGCTAAAAGCTAATAACTATCCCACGCTATTCTCTAACTTCAAAGCCAAGAGCTTATCTGCTTCAACTGCAAATTCCATCGGCAAAGCATTAAACACTTCCTTACAGAAGCCGCTAATGATCATCGAAACCGCATCTTCCACAGCAATACCGCGTTGTTGGAAATAGAAGAGTTGTTCTTCACCAATTTTAGAAGTGGATGCTTCATGCTCAACCCTTGCCGTATTATTTTGGACTTGGATATAGGGAAAAGTATTTGCTTGAGAACAGTCACCAATCAGCATTGAGTCACATTGAGAATAGTTTCTTGAACCTTCAGCTTTTGGTGAAATCTTCACTAAGCCGCGATAGCTATTTTGTGAACCACCTGCGGAAATACCTTTAGAAACGATTTTACTGCGAGTATTTTTGCCGATATGCACCATCTTGGAGCCAGTATCAGCTTGTTGCTTGTTATTAGTTAAAGCAACCGAGTAAAACTCACCAACGGAATTTTCACCGACTAAGACACAGCTAGGATATTTCCAAGTGATTGCTGAACCAGTTTCTACTTGAGTCCAAGAGATTTTGGAGTTTTTGCCTTGGCATAAACCGCGCTTAGTTACAAAGTTATAGATACCGCCTTTGCCATTCTTATCGCCAGCGTACCAGTTCTGCACAGTTGAATATTTTACTTCCGCGTCATCGAGGGTGACAATTTCGACAACGGCAGCATGGAGTTGATTAGTATCAAACATTGGTGCTGTGCAGCCTTCAAGATAGCTAACATAAGCTCCTTCTTCGGCAACGATCAGGGTGCGCTCAAACTGACCAGAGTCACCATTGTTAATGCGGAAATAGGTGGACAAGTCCATGGGGCATTTCACGCCTTTGGGGATGTAAACAAAGGAACCGTCGCTAAATACGGCAGCATTGAGTGCGGAGAAATAGTTGTCAGCGATCGGGACAACGCTACCCAAATATTTTTTGATTAGTTCGGGATATTCATGCATCGCTTCCGAGATCGAGCAGAAAATCACGCCAACTTTAGCTAAATCCTTTTTAAATGTAGTGGCGACAGAAACGCTGTCAAAAATTGCGTCCACGGCAACATTGGCGAGACGTTTTTGTTCATTCAGGGAAATACCTAACTTTTCAAAGGTATCGAGCAATTCGGGATCGACCTCATCGAGGCTAGCCTTTTTCTTAGACTGCTTAGGGGCGGAATAGTAAACGATATCTTGATAATCAATCGCAGGATAATCGACATGCGCCCAAGTCGGCTCTTGCATCTTTAACCATTGGCGATACGCTTTGAGACGAAATTCCAGCATATATTCTGGCTCATTTTTCTTAGCCGAAATCATGCGGACGACATCTTCGCTCAAACCGCGAGGAATTGTATCCGACTCAATGGATGTAACAAATCCGTATTTGTATGGTTGGTTGACAAGTGCTTGAACCGTTGCAGTCATGTCAGTCGAGGCTCCTGATGGTTTACATGTAAAGTTAGTGGTTTATGCTGGCTTTACTGGATTAAAACAACTTACTTGTTTCTTTACTAATTGTAAGGTACATTAACAACATCCAAGTTGTCAAAGTCATTTTTTACAAACTTTATAACTTTGTTTAAGTTTTGCCTAAGTTTTGTTATCACATAACAAAACTTTCTCAAGACCCTATTGCCATCAGGAGCTGATTCCATGAAAACTCCCATCGGCGTTGCGGAGATGATCACGCCAGACTTAAAGCCAGAAATAAAAGGCGAGGTGAAGCATGAATCGAAACATGACACTAAGCAAGATATTTTGCAGCATCTGCTCAAGCGTGGAGAAGTAACAGCCCAAGATTTAGCAGAAAGACTGGATATTAGTCCCCAAGCAATCCGTAAGCATTTAAAAGATCTCGAAACTGAGGGGTTGATCTATCACACTGCTGAGCAGGTGGGTATGGGTAGACCGCAGTTTGTGTATGCTTTGACGGTAGCAGGACGCGATCGCTTTCCTGATAGTTACAATCAATTTGCTGTAAATTTCTTAGATACGCTAATCGATACTTTAGGTAAAGATCAAGTATCTGAGGTACTGCAAAAGCAATGGCAACGCAAAGCTCAACATTATAAATCTTTACTGGGAATCGGTTCGCTTAGGCAACGGTTAGAAAAATTAGCCGAAATTCGCCGTTCTGAAGGTTATGTGACTGAGTGGTTTCCTGTAGAAGGGAAAAATCAAAGTTTTATTTTTACGGAATATAACTGCGCGATCGCCCATGTTGCTGAATCTTTCCCTAGTGTATGTGGTCATGAACTAGAAATGTTCGCGACAGTCCTAGATTGTCCAGTAGAGCGTACTCATTGGATGGTTGATGGCGAACATCGTTGTGGGTATTTAATTCAGAATAATTGAGAACCAGCATTGGTTCTCAATTATTCTGCTAGCATAATTATTAGTCTTGAGATAAACATAGGAAAAAATATGAGTCTGACCTTAACAAGAGATAATGTCGAAAATGTTTTAGATGAGTTGCGTCCTTATCTAATGTCTGATGGTGGCAATGTAGAACTTGTCGAAATCGAAGGACCAATTGTGAGATTGCGTTTGCAAGGTGCTTGTGGCTCTTGTCCTAGCTCCGCTATGACTTTGAGAATGGGTATTGAGCGCAAGTTGAAAGAAGAGATTCCTGAAATTGATGAAATTGAGCAAGTTTATTAGATTCTTTTAGATAGCACTAAAACACAAAATGGCTAAGCCATTTTGTGTTTTTAAAACCCTTCCTAAGTTTGGTTAATAATCCACAAAGGTGTTGTCACACCTTCATGAATTATTAAGTAGTTCACCTTAATTAAAGCCTAAAACCAGAATCTGTCCCGCCCGCTACGCGGGCGGGACAGATTCTGGTTTTAACGTGAGTTCGATATAGCCATTTGCGGCGTGCGAAGCACGCCACAAATGGCGAAAAATGGTAAGAATCGCTAAGCGATTCTTACCATTTTTCGCTTTCGTCGAACTGACGTTTATTTAGGAAGTAAAATGTTGAATTTGAGTCAATAGAGACTGCATACTTTCTAGAATCTCCTTCATGTTTGCTTCTTTTTGATTATGTCCAATTAGCTCTAAATCTTGAGCGATCGCCGCAATTGAAATCATACCTAAGTTACTCGCTGAACCTTTGATAAAATGAGCAATTTGGGAAATCTTACGATAGTCATTGGACGCGATCGCAGCTTCGAGTTGCTCTAAACCCTTAGATGTAGAATCGATAAAAGTTTCGATAAGTTCAGTCTTAAACTCTTCATTACCATCAGCAATATCATCAATATATATCCAATCAATTAATGGTAATGATTCAGTAATATTGAGATCGCGCTCTAGGAGACTGGTATGAGTATCTCGATCGTCAGTTATTGCCTTAACTGTAATTTCAGAAGAGGCGATCGCATTCTGAGCATTAATTTTTCTTTCCCATGCAGCTAATTTTTGAGCAAGATCTTCTTTGCGAATCGGTTTACTGAGATAGTCGTCCATCCCACTGGCAATGCAGCGATCGCGATCTTCTCTCATGGCATTAGCGGTCATAGCCACGATGACAATCTTACTTTTAGGTGAATCTAGTTGTCGAATAGCTATCGTTGCCTCATAGCCGTCCATCTCTGGCATCTGGCAATCCATTAAGATAATGTCATAGTGGATGTGCTTGAGTAAATCGAGAACTTCTTTCCCATTTCCTGCTACATCCGCATCGTAGCCAAAGCTCCTTAACTGATGTAAAGCAACTTTTTGGTTGATCGGACTATCCTCAGCAATCAAGATTTTTAGCTTAGAAATCTTGGTAGTTATATCATCTAACCCGATGAGTGGAGAAATTGGCAAAGATTTGCGATTAGTATCTATAGAAACTACTTCCATCAAAATATCTAGTAAGCGAGATTGTTTGACTGGTTTGACAAGGTAAAACTCAAATCCCATTTCTTTAACGCGGCTGATGCCACCTCGTTGATTTAGAGAGGTCAGCATAATTAATTTGATATCTTGTAACGTCGGGTCAGCTTTAATCTTTGCACCTAACATTTCGCCATCAAGGTCAGGCATCTGCATGTCTAAAATTGCTAACTGATAGCGATCGCCTTCAGCAACTGCTGCACGTAAAATAGCGATCGCATCTGATGCGGATTGCACTGCATCGACCCGCATCTGCCAAGCCGTTAGTTGATAGGTTAGGATTTTGCAATTAGTTGCATTATCATCTACTACTAATACGCGAATATCTTTGAGATTAATTTCACGCCGTGGTGGACGCTCAGCGATCGCTTCGGGAGATTCCTTCACAAAGGAAATTCTAAACCAAAACTGTGAACCTCGCCCTTCCTCACTATCGATGCCAATTTCACCTCTCATAAGATCGACTAATTGCTTACAAATTGCCAAGCCTAAACCAGTACCACCATATTTACGGTTAGTCGAAGCATCAACTTGGGTGAATGGTTGAAACAGTTTTTTCTGGGCTGTAGGCGATATCCCAATACCTGTATCAATTACTCTAAATTCAATCGTTGCAGTGGATTCAGTTTCTGCTCTGAGTGAAACTTTGACGATAACTTCCCCTTTTGAAGTAAATTTAATGGCATTGCTGACTAGATTCATTAATACCTGCTTAACCCGTGAAACATCTCCACATAAATAAATCGGGACATTTTGATGAATTAGTGAAGCTAGTTCTAAACCTTTGGACTGAGCCAGCATCGCTAATAGCTCGGTTACTTCCTCAACACAAGTGTTAAGGTCAAAACTAATCTCTTCTAATTCCATTTCATCGGCTTCAAGCTTAGAAAAATCAAGAATCTCATTAATTAGTGTCAACAGATTTTCGCCACTGATTCTTACTGTTTCCACAAAATCTTTTTGTAGAGGCGAAAGTTCAGTATCGGCTAGTAAACCTGTCATCCCTAGCACTGCATTCATTGGTGTGCGAATTTCATGGCTCATGGTGGCGAGGAAAGAGCTTTTCAGCTTAGTGGCAACTTCAGCTTGATGACGAGCTTCCTCTAAGGCTAGGTTTTGTTGTGATAATTGTTCACGACGTAGTGTTTCTTGTTCTAATAGAGTTGCTTGATAGAGAGCTATCCCCACTTGGGTTCCTAGCTCCGTTAAAAAGTCAATCTCAAAGCTCCGCCAATGTCTTGTACAACTACATTGATGCACTATGAGGAGTCCCCATAAGTTTTCCTTTTCGAGAATTGGGACGACTAAGTTTGCCTGTACTTGAAATTGAGCCATCAATTTCTTATAGCAATCTGGCATGTCTGAATTAGGGATATCATCATTGATGACTCTACGACCTTGGCGGTATTTTTCCCAAAGCCTATGTCGGAAACAGATATCTTTAACATCTGAGCCCAATGACGGAATCCAAGGTGGCTCCACTGACTCAACCACAACTGTACCATCCCATTCGCCATCAAAGCGATATGCTAAGACTCGATCTGCTTTGAGGAATCTGCGAACTTCGTCAACAGTAGTACTTAAGATCTCATTTATATTTAGTGATTGGCGAATTCGTAAAGTAATTTGGGAGAAAACCAACGATCGCCAATTTTGCAAGCGGACTTCTTCTTCAACTTGTTTGCGATCGGTGATATCCAATCCAGTAGCAACGACAAAATCAATTTTGCCATCTGAATTTAGTAGAGATGTGGTTGACCAAGAAATTAAACGACGCTCTCCATGTTTAGTTATCCAATAGTTTTCGTAGGAATTTGGTGAGTTTTGAGAAGTTACTTTAGAAAGATTTTTACGAACTGATGGAACATCTTCGGGCAACAAAAAAATCTTCCAAAAGTGTTGATTATGTACTTCTTCATAATAATAACCAGTCACCCGTTCACATTCTCGATTAAATCGGATGATTTTACCTTCTAGATCTAAGACTATTACTAGTGTTGCAGCCGTATCCAATACAGCAACTGTAAAATCCCGCTCTTGTTTCAAGCTATTAGCTAACTTGCGTCGGATAGTTATTTCATGTCTCACAACATAAAATAATATTGCTAGCACAACTAGAGTAGATAGGAGTGTAATTAGAGAAATATCTACAGCACTAATGATCGAAGTTTTACGTTTCTGTAACCACTGCATTAAGTTGCTTGTTTCTAAAGCGATCAGTTCTTCTAACTGCACCTCGGCAAGATCTAGATGGTTTTGGTGATTCAAATCACTTATTTTTTTCTGGGTCGCGCTGATGCCAGCAGTTTGATAGAGCAACACAATTTGGCGAGAGTCACTCATTTCTCTGTTAATGTGTTGGACTAACAGAAGCAGCATGTTTTTATAGCGATCGCTCTTTTGCTGATCGTATATATGGCTACTATTGCCTAAAGATAGCTGCTTAAGAACTTGTAAATCTTGCTCCAACTGCAAAGCTAAAACCTCATATTTTTTCAAACTATCTGAGCTATTAGATAGTAGATAATTCATCATTACAACTTTTAATTCGCGCAAACGATTAAGCGGCTGATTAATTTTTTCTAAGGTTTCGCGTTGTTGCAGAATCGCGCTGTTGATATCTCGTAAGTTGCTCAAATTGTCAAAAGAAATTATGCCCATACTAATGACCATTGTTGCGGCGAGGCTCATCCAAAAGGCAATTTTCTTGACAAAGATTCCTTTTGCTTGGGGATGTTTAATTTTTGTGGGGACAGCCAAACGATTGACTTCAGTTAAGCTACGACGAGTTTCAATAATGTATGCAGCTTGACGACCTAATAACTTAAGAGCAGAAAGTTGCGCTTGCGTAAGCTCTCTAGGCTTATGGTCAAGTACACACAAGCTTCCTAGGGCATAACCTTCTACAGTTTTAATGGGAACGCCTGCATAAAAGCGAATATTTGGAGTATGGGTGACTAGGGGATTGTCAACAAACCTCTCATCATGAAGCGCGTCAGCAACTACAAAAATTCCATCTGTAAGAATTGCATGAGCGCAAAAAGATAGACTTCTTGGGGTTTCTGTTACCTCTAACCCAACTTTTGACTTAAACCATTGCCGATCTTTGTCTAGCAAACTTACTAAAGCGATCGGGGTTTGACAAATATGAGCAGCCAATTCGGTGATATCATCAAAGCCTTGCTCTGACTCAGTATCTAGGATATTACACTGATATAGAGCGGCTACTCTTTCCAGTTCATTTGAGGGGTTGTGAGCAGAAATCATGTAGGTTTTAGGTTGGGATTTTAGGTTCCCAATTAAGATTTTTCAATTAGATGTTTTTCGTTAATCCCCGTTCAGTCAACTTTTATAACGTTTTACAAATGCAGACTCATTTGCAAAATGAAAAACAAACACAGTAAAGGCTTTGACTTATAATTTTGCTTGCGATAAAGCTAGAAGTGTATGTCTCAATATAGCAATCTTCCCAATCATTTGGAAGAAAGTGGAAGAAAGTCGATGGTTTCAGCTCCCTGCGGTTTTATCGACGAGTGGTGGCGCTTCACGCCGCCACTCGTCTTCTGGTCTTATATCATCCAAACAAGGCTACAGCTATACAAAACAAATAGTTGATGGTGCGCGACGAAGTCGCACACCATCAACTATTTACTGGGAGAAGATTGCTACAGCCTAATACTCAGTATCAACTTTAGAGTATTGCCTAACCAAATCAGAGCAACCATACCGCCAAAAATTGCTAGAGGTACGATCGCCAAAGTTTTCCAGATTTTGATTCCTAACGCTACGGATGCGCTCCATACTTGCCAGACGATAAACCAGATGATCACTGCGATCGCCGCAATAACCCGAAATCGTGGCGACAAACTCAATGCAGGAGCCATAAATAGCCAAGGCAAACTCGCAAAACCTGTTAGGGTAAGCAATTCACGCATCTCAACGTTTTTTTGAAAAACATTAGCTAACTGTTTGAGGAGAAAAGTGAAAAATAACCAACCAATAATTCCACTAATCACTGACCAGATGATTCTGAAACTTACAACTTGGTCAAGACGTAAGGTTTCCAGAGTATTTACCGAAGCAATAACGATCGCTGCTTGGACAAAGTTAGGATTGGTTTTGAGTTGCTCAAAGGTCACTTGCGGTAAAAACAGCGTCCCATAGAGGCGATCCAGAAACGTTCCCAGTGTTTGCGGCGGTTGAGGCGATGTGTCCCTGTCAGGGATAATATCTGTGGCGATCGCATCTAAATCAGCAGAATTTGGCTCAGTGGGATTCATAAAAAGCTAGTGGTGACGTTGATATAAGTCTAAATTTGCCGTGATTTTGTCTTAATCTAATACTAATTGCTAACTGACTCTAACATGATAGACCTCGACACTACTCAAACTCATCATCTCCTTAACATTAATGCAAGCCAATTGCCACAAGGTTTACGAGGGAAAATCTCGATCCCTGGAGACAAGTCGATTTCGCATCGAGCGTTAATGCTTGGCTCCCTAGCAGAGGGTGAGACAACAATTCGAGGTTTATTGCTAGGCGAAGATCCGCGCAGTACGGCAGCATGTTTTTCGGCAATGGGGGCAGAAATTTCGGAACTTAACTCGGAATTGGTCACAGTCAAGGGCATCGGGTTAGGTAATCTCAAGGAGCCGCTAGATGTTTTAAATGCGGGTAATTCGGGAACGACATTACGTTTGATGCTAGGAATTCTTGCCAGTCACCCCGATCGCTTTTTTACGGTTACAGGGGATCACTCTTTGCGATCGCGCCCCATGTCTCGAGTCGTCAATCCTTTGCGTCAAATGGGGGCAAATATCTGGGGTCGCGAAAATGGAGCGCGAGCACCGCTAGCGATTTCAGGGCAAAATCTTAAAGCAATTCACTATCAGTCGCCTGTAGCTTCGGCACAGGTCAAGTCCTGCATTATGTTAGCGGGATTAATGACGGATGGTGAAACGATTATCACGGAGCCAGAAAGATCTCGCGATCATAGTGAAAGAATGTTGGCTGCTTTCGGCGCAAAAGTGAGCCTTGATCTTGATACGAATACCGTCGGCATTAAGGGCGGCGCAAAACTAGTTGGACAGGAGGTGACTGTACCGGGGGACATCAGTTCAGCCGCATTTTGGTTGGTAGCTGCATCCATCGTTCCCAATTCGGATTTGGTAATTGAGAACGTCGGCATTAATCCCACCCGTACAGGTATTCTCGAAATTCTTGCCGAGATGGGTGCAGATATAGCCTATGAAAATCAACGTGAAGTTACGGGTGAACCTGTTGCTGATTTACGAGTACGCTCTGCAAATCTCAAGGCTTGTCGGATCGGTGGTGCGGTAATTCCACGGCTAATTGATGAGATTCCGATTTTAGCGATCGCTGCTAGTTGTGCAGAAGGAACTACCACCATCGAAGATGCTGCTGAGTTGCGTGTCAAGGAGAGCGATCGCATTGTGGCGATGGTCAAAGAAATGACAAAAATGGGCGCGAATGTGACCGAACTTCCTGATGGTATGGCGATCGTGGGAGGTAAATCTTTGGTAGGGGCGGAAGTTGACAGCTATAACGATCATCGAGTCGCGATGAGTCTAGCGATCGCGGCTCTAGTTGCTAAAGGTAAAACCACGATCAATCGTGCCGAGTCTGCGGCTATTTCTTACCCATCATTTATTCCTACCTTACAAAGTTTGTACGCATAATACGCATAATCAGAGTAAAAGAACGTGAGTTCGATATAGCCATTTGCGGCGTGCTTCGCACGCCGCAAATGGCGAAAAATGGTAAGAATCGCTTAGCGATTCTTACCATTTTTCGCTTTCGTCGAACTGACGTTAATGCAAGAAATGGCGAAGCCCTGTAAATACCATAACTAAGCCAAGCTCATCAGCCGCTTTAATTGAGTCGGCATCGCGCATACTTCCTCCTGGTTGAACGATCGCCACAATTCCTGCGGCTGCCGCAGTGCGTACAGAGTCATCAAAGGGGAAAAAGCCATCACTTGCAAGGAATGCTCCCTGCGCTTTGTCTCCTGCTTGCTCTAGAGCAATTTTGGCTGAGCCGATGCGGTTGGTTTGACCAGCACCTATGCCGATGGTGGTGCAGTCTTTAGTAATGGCGATCGCATTGGATTTGACATGACGACTAACTTTCCACGCAAAAATTAGTTCCTGCAACTGCTCAGGAGCTGGCTGCTTTTGGGTAACTACTTTCCATGTGTCAGGATTGACCGCTTCATCGTCAGATCTCTGGACTAGCATTCCCCCCGCGAGCGTCTTCACTGTTTCATGGGAACCATGTTTGAGATCGGATAGAACTAAAACCCGTAAATTTTGTTTTTTGCCCAGAATCGCAGAAACACTGGGAACACAGGCAGGAGCAACTACACATTCTAAAAATGTCTTGTTCAAAAGATTGGCAGTTTCTTCATCAATCGGACGATTGAGGGCGACGATACCACCAAATGCAGAAGTGGCATCTGCTTCAAAGGCTTTTTGATAAGCTTCCGCAATGGTGGAGGCGATCGCTACACCGCAAGGATTATTATGCTTGATGATCACCGCACAGGGTAGATCGTCGCTAAATTCGGCGATGATACTGCGGGCTGCTTCGAGATCGAGTAAGTTATTGAAACTGAGTTCTTTGCCTTGAAGTTGTTGCGCGGCTGACCAGCCTTTGGGTGTTGCACCTACTTGATACCATGTCGCAGGTTGATGGGGATTTTCGCCATAACGTAGGGGCTTAGGATTGTTGCATAGCAAAGTATAGGAAGAAGCAAGCTTATTGAGTGGCTCCTGTTCTGCTTTCTGCTCATTTTCTAAATACTCAGCGATCGCTTTATCATAGGACTGTGTATGTTGGAAAGCGGCGATCGCCAGTTTCTTGCGAAACTCTAGGGTGGTTTCGCCGTTGTTGGCTTTTAGCTCTGCTAGAAACTCTGCATATTGGCTAGGGCTAGACAATACCGCAACATGATTATAATTCTTTGCTGAGGCGCGAATCAGCGTTGGTCCACCAATATCAATATTCTCGATCGCATCTTCAAGGGTGACATTAGGCTTAGCGATCGTTTCGGTAAATGGATAGAGGTTAACTACCACAATCCGAATTGGTTGAATCTCGTTATCAGCTAAGTCTTGCTGATGTTCTGGTAGATCAAGTCTGGCTAGAATGCCGCCATGAATCCGTGGATGCAAGGTTTTGACTCGTCCACCTAAAATTTCAGGTGCGCCTGTATAGTCAGAAACCTTAGTAACTTCAAGCTCAGCCGCCTTGAGTGCCTTGGCAGTTCCACCACTACTGATTAGTTGAAAATTGTAGGTGGTCGATAGTTCACGGGCAAGGTCGAGTAGTCCTGTTTTGTCAGAAACACTCAAAAGGGCAAGGGGTTTCATACTATTTAGCTCCATATTCATGATGGGAGTTGGGCAAAGCTTTGCCTTATAAACTTCCTGTGCCATTTTATCGCATGTTACAGCGCTTTGCGCTCAAACCAAAACCCGTAAGGTTGCGCCCCTGCGGGGCGCAACCTTACGGGTTTTGGTAATTTGTTCTGAACAGGTACTTTTCAAGTAATCACGATCGCTGCTTGTGCTGGTGTCCACACAGGAAACTTCTGCATCACCAACTCAAATAGCTCACTAGTTTCATGCCATTTTAGCCATTGCTGCAAATGCAAATAAGAACTTGAGAGAAACCAATCTATATCTACATAGGCAAACTGCCTCACAAAGGGGAAAATCGCAATATCCGAGAGGGTTTGCCGATCGCTAATCAAAAAACTATGAGTAGCATCAGATGGCGATCGCTGTTGCAGTTGAAGTTCTAAAACTTTGAGAAACTCTTCCGCTTGTTGTCGATAGTCTTCCTGCGATTGATCAGGGAATCGGTTGGGGTACTTATAGCGATCAAGGGCGCGTTTAAATTCATGGTCATTGGTATGGATAAGCTGTTGCGCGATCGCTACAGAATGATCAGGTAAATCTTGCCAATTGAGAGGATCATACTGTTGAATTGCCCAATTCATAATATCGAGACTCTCTTCCAAAACCATAAAATCTTGTCCAGTAAATATTTGCATTACAGGTGTTGTTCCCTTGGGCGAAATATCAAGCATTTCTCTAGATTTATTCTTTAAAGAGACTTCCCTCAGTTCATAACTGACACCTGCATAGGCAAGAGCCATTCTTGCGCGAATTGCATAGGGACAACGTCTGAAAGAATAAAGAATGGGAAGATACATAACCGAACTAAGAAAGACAATTAGCATATTTTATAGCAATGGAAGAGATTGCTAGGAAATCAAAATCCAAATAAATAGAGGCAGTGCAAAGCACTGCCTCTATTTATGCCGTCTCTATTTATTTGGATTGCAAAACCTTCATTGCTTAATTACTGTCCGATTTTTGTTAGCGCGGCTTCGTAGCGCTAACAAAAATCGGTTCCTGTTAAATTTCATAACCCTTACCTAAAACAACGTCAATTCGACGAAAGCGAAAAATGGCAAGAATCGCTTAGCGATTCTTGCCATTTTTCGCCATTTGCGGCGTGCTTCGCACGCCGCAAATGGCTATATCGAACTCACGTTAAAACAAAAATAGTTGCATTGTCATCTTGAAAGAGGATTTGGAGACCAAATCCCTACATTTTTTACAGGTAGGGGCTTGGTCTCCAAGCCCCATCTCCGCTTCTTAATAATTCATTGCGATACTTCTATGTTTCTCTTGCTAGAAACTGTAATCTGTAATACCTTTGTCTCATAGGCGATCGCCTTAAATACAGTAGTAAAAAGCCATAAAATATCCAAATATAACTGCATTAATTCATGGGAATAATCACTAATAGAGTTTCTTCTATAGTCTCTGGCAAGAATCTATGGGTCGCAGCATTGGGAGCAATACTTACTGGAGCCTGTAATAGTACTCCCACACCTCCAGTCTCAACCGCTCCAGCATCAACCACAGGCGCAACCACCGCTTCTCCAGATGCAAAAGAATTTAAAGCCGCAATGATTTTAGTAGGCCCACAAAATGATTCTGGTTGGAACCAAGGTCATTACGAAGCCTCAAAATATGTAATGGAGAAGCAGTCAGGCATTCAATTTGACTATGTAGATAAGGTCAATCCAGGCGATCGCCCTAATGTTAAAGCTTCACAAGTAGCTGATGATCTAATTGCTAAGGGGGCAAAGCTAGTATTTTTCAACTCAGATGATTTTAAGGATGATGCTCTAGAAACTGCTAAAAAGCATCCTACTGTGTCCGTAATTCATGCCAGTGGCGATTACGCTTGGAAAGAAGGCAAAAACTTCAAAAACCAGCCAAATCTTAGCAATGTCATGCCTCAAATCGAGTATGGGCGAATGATTTCGGGATGTGCGGCGGCGCTCAATTCGGAGACGGGCAAAATCGGTTTTGTGGGGCCATTAATTAATGACGAAACCCGTAGACTCGTTTCGGCAAGTTATTTGGGCGCTAGGTATTGCTGGCAAACCTACCGCAAAAAGAATCCTGAAGACTTGACGTTTAAGGTGGTCTGGATTGGCTTCTGGTTCAATATTCCTGGGCAGACTCTCGATCCCACTAAAGTCTCCGATGACTTTTATAACAGTGACTTTGATGTGGTGATGAGTGGCATTGACACGCCTGAAGTCGCAGTCCAAGGCAAGAAAGCGGCGGAATCTGGCAAGAAGATCAAGTATCTACACTATGGACTCAAAACTGGTTGCAATGTTGCTCCCGATATTTGTATAGGTGTCCCCTATTACAACTGGGGACCCGCATACCTTGATCAAACCAAAAAAGCGAAGGAAGGCAAATTTACAGGGGAATTTATTTCCGCAGCACCTAACTGGAAGGATTTGAATAATCCTGATACTTCCGCAGTGGGATTTGAGAAGGGCAAAGCCTTGACTCCAGAAAGCGATAAGTTCTTGACAGAATTTATTACTGGTTTGGGTGATGGCAGCATCAGTCTTTTTAAAGGTCCTCTGAACTATCAAGATGGTACTCCTTTTCTGAAGGAAGGCGAGACGGCAACTCCACAACAGATCTGGTACTTTACCAGCTTGTTGCAAGGTATTGAAGGTGCAAGTAAATAAATAAATGATCCCCCTCAATCCCCCTTGTAAAGGGGGAAGAAGAAAATTCTCCCCCCTTTACAAGCTACCGTGTACACACAAGTTATCAGCTATAGCGTGAGTTACTAAAGATCCCCCTCAATCCCCCTTGTAAAGGGAAGAAGAAAATTCTCCCCCCTTTTTCAAGGGGGGCTGGGGGGATCTAAACTCTAAAACGCAGATAGAAAGGGGTTATTGGCAAGACCTGGATACCATGGGACAAAAATGAAAGTTGAACTTAGCCATATTTATAAATCCTTTGGCAATGTCAAGGCAAATCAAGATATCTCAATGACCGTTGAGGCGGGAAGTGTCTATGGGATCTTGGGCGAAAATGGGGCAGGGAAAAGTACTTTATCTAAAGTTCTCAGTGGCTTTATCACTAAAGATGCTGGCAAGATTTTGTTAGATGGAATTGAAGTTGACATTAAAACTCCTGCTGATGCCATCTGTGCTGGGATTGGGATGTTACATCAAGATCCCTTAGATTTTCCTTCGCTATCTGTTTTAGATAATTTCATGGCAGGGAGAAGTACTTTAAGCAAAAAGATCGGTAGAAAGAGGGTTAACACTCATAATCGTCATGATCTCATTAAAGAACTTCGACAGCTATGTGCCGCTTTTGGCTTTGATTTGCATCCTAGCGATCGCCTATCAAATCTCACTGTAGGAGAGCGTCAACAGCTAGAGATATTGCGGCTTTTGTCCCTTGGGGTCAAGACATTAATTTTAGATGAGCCAACCACGGGTATTTCTGCTTCCCAAAAAAAGGCTCTATTTACAGCAGTCAAACAATTGGCAGCCGAGGGGAAATCGATTATTTTTGTGTCGCATAAATTAGAAGATGTGGAAGAACTATGCGATCGCCTGATGGTAATGCGTCAAGGTGCGGTGATTGGGGAAGCGGAAGTGAAGGGACGTGATTCCGCCGAGTTAGCAGCTTCTTTAGTTGACATGATGTTTGGACATGATCTTGCCATACCTGCTAAACATTCAACGAGCATAGAGCAGACCGCCCCTGCTTTGGTAATTCAGGATTTACAAATTGATGGCGATCGCTTGAGTTTGCAGATTGATAAATTAACTGTGCAGTCTGGTGAAATTATTGGATTAGCAGGGTTAGAAGGCAATGGACAACAGTTGCTATTGCTTGCCTGTGCGGGCTTACTGAAGCCAAAATCTGGCAAGATTTGCCTCAATGATCTGGATATGACCAATCGCGCCTATCGTAACTTTTTGAAGGCAGGAATTGCCTATTTACCAGCCGATCGCTTGCAAGATGGTCTGATTCGGGGGCTATCGATCCATGAGCATTTTATGTTGCGCCAATCTAATGCGAAATCCAATCTAGAATCTAATTCAAAATCTAATGCTGGATTTTTGATTAATTGGAGTGATACTCGCAAATATACACATCAGGCGATCGAGACTTTTAATATTCGCGGTAAACCATCGACTCGGGTGGAGAAATTATCGGGAGGTAATCAACAACGCACCCAAATCTCACTCTTGCCAGATCAATTGAGTTTACTATTAATGGAACAGCCCACTAGAGGGCTAGACATCGAATCGACTCTCTGGATTTGGAAACAGATGATGGAGCGCTGCGAACAAGGCATGAGTATTTTGTTTATCTCTTCTGATCTCGATGAGATTTTGCAATATAGCGATCGCATCCTTGTATTTTGCGGCGGTAAAGTTTCTCAACCTATCGATGCTAAAACCTTAACAGTTGATAAACTCGGTCAAGCGATCGGAGGGAAGTTTGATTAGTATTGTGAATAATTTGCAAATTCTCAAAAAGTTGCCAAGGGTCGCCTATTTTCGGATTGGGGCTTTTGTGGTTGCGCTCTTGTTTATCTCTGGGGTGATTTTGCTATCTAGTGGCTCACCCTTTCAAGTCGCAGCAGGAATGTGGAATGGAGCTTTTGGTAGTAGCGATCGCTTTGCCAGAGTTATTTCCACTCTCTGCCCTCTATTACTTGCCGCCTGTGGATTGATTTTTACCTTCACCGCAGGTTTGTATAACTTAGGGATCGAAGGTCAAATTACGGCGGGGGCGATCGCCTCTACATTCTTGTTAAGGCTAATTCCTGAAGGTTTTCCACCTGCGATCGCCATTACCTTAGCAATATTATCTGGGATTATCGGTGGCGGTATATGGGGCTTACTGACGGGAATGTTGAATATTTATGGCAAGGTCAACGAGATTTTTGCAGGTTTAGGCATGAACTTCACGGCTCAAGGATTAGCTCTATATTTAGTCTTTGGTCCTTGGAAGCGATCGGGAGTTGCCTCAATGAGTGGCACAGAGCCATTTAGTGATGCTTTTTCTCTGCCCACCGTCGGTAATACTGACTTCAGCCCGATCGCCTTAGCGATCGCCATAATCGCGCTGATCGTGACCGCAGTGATGATTAAAGCGACTTACTTTGGGTTGAAACTCAAAGCCGTGGGCAATAATCTGCGAGCCGCCTATGTGTTGGGCATTCCTGCGATCGCCCAAATGATGAGCAGTTTTGTGATTTGTGGCGCTTTAGCAGGTATCGCGGGATCTTTGCAAGTGGTGGCAGTATTTCACCGCCTTATCCCCAATATTTCCAGTAATTTAGGCTTTTTAGCCCTGCTAGTAGTGATGCTGATTAATTACAATCCCTTCTTGATTTTGCCGATCGCTTTTCTATTTAGTTCTCTCAATGTTGGCAGTTTAGAATTACCGCTATCCCTCAGTTTAGATTCTTCACTCTCTGGGATTATTCAGGGCGCATTGCTTTTGTTTGCCATTCTTGGCGAAGGTTTGGCTAAGTTATCTAAAGAATAATGATCTTCTAATAAAGAGATCCCCCTCAATCCCCCTTAAAAAGGGGGAAGAAGATAATTAAATTCTCCCCCCTTTTTAAGGGGGGCTGGGGGGGATCTACACCCTTAAACGTAGACAAAGAGACATACAACTATGGACATCATCACAATTCTGGCTACAGCGATCGCCACTTCCACACCTTTGATTTTTGCCAGTATTGGTGAAACGATTACGGAACGCGCAGGTGTCATCAATCTATCTGCTGAAGGGACAATCTTGATGTCAGCGATGACTGGTTTTGCGGTTGCCAAGTTTTCTAATAGCTTGCTTTTAGGATTTGCGGCGGCGGCTCTAGTGGGAGCAGCGATCGCCTTAGTCGTGGCAATTGGCGCAATTACCCTCAAGCAATCGCAAGTATCAATCGGGTTTGTATTAGCATTAATGTGTAGTGATTTGTCTTCTTTTTTAGGTAATCCTGTTGTGAGAGTCGAGGGAATTACGGTTCCCAGTTTCAGAATTCCTATTTTAGAGAATATTCCCATTTTAGGGAAATTGCTATTTCAGAGTGACTTGTTAGTTTATAGCAGCTATGTTTTAATTCTTGGTTCATGGTTCTACTTCTATCGAACTCAAGGCGGATTAATCCTGCGAACTGTGGGAGAACAACCTGCGGCGGCTTTTGCGAGAGGCACTAATGTAATCAAAATGCGTTACATCTATACCCTCCTTGGTGGTGCATTAATGGGGATCGCAGGAGCCGCTTTTTCGTTGGATTTTAAAGCAGGATGGAGTCATCGCCATACGGCTGGTTATGGTTGGATTGCTTTAGCGATCGTCATTTTTGGTGGTTGGAATCCGCTGCGGGTCGCTTTAGGAGCCTATTTATTCGGAATTTTACAATCTCTAGCTAGCGTGGCTCAAAGTGCAATTCCTCAAGTGCCGACACAGGTATTTAACACGGCTCCCTTTGTACTGATGATCTTAATGTTGGCGCTGACTTCAGGCAAATGGCTCGATCTTGTAATATCAGCTTTGCCGCGATCGCTTAAACAGGGCATATTGAATATGGTCAGAACCATACCACCTGCATCATTAGGGAAAGTATTTGATCAAGACTAAATCACGGGTTGCACATTATTTTCTTGAACGTATTTTAATAGCGATCGCTCAATCTGATTGATGTTGATAGGCTTACTGATGTAGTCATTCATTCCCGCATTGATACAAGTATTGTAGTCCTCTTGTAAAGCGTCGGCTGTCAGAGCCACAATCCAAGGTCGAGTTTCAGAAGATGAGGCTTGACGAATTATTTTAGTTGCGGTCAGTCCGTCCATGACAGGCATCTGCACATCCATAAATATAAAGTCAAAGGCTGTCTGAGATGCTCTCTCATAAATAATATTTACACATTCACTACCATTATTAGCAATCTCAGCTTGACAACCTAGTTTTTGCAGCATGAGGAGAACTATTTTTTGATTAATAATATTATCTTCAACTATCAAGATATTAATGGGAAGATGCTCAAAACTAGACTTCTTCTGATTGGTTAGAAAGGAGCCAAGCTCATTAACTGGCTTCCTAGTCAGGCTTTCCTCAACTATTGGTAAGATGATCGTAAAGTAGAATGCTGAACCTTGGGTATTGTGGTTAAAATATTCCGTCCCCCAATCAGATGGAGGATTGCCACCAACATTACCTCGGCTTTCTACCCAGATTGTGCCATCCATGAACTCTACAAGTCGCTTACAGATAGCTAAACCCAAACCAGTACCGCCAAACTGACGATTGATCGAAGCATCAGCTTGGGTAAAGGGTCTAAATAGCTTGTCAATGCGATCGCTATCAATGCCTATACCAGTATCGGTGATTGAGAATCTAAATTCATAGATATTTGCTGTAATCAACTTACAACTATAGCTGACGGAAACATAACCCTGCTCCGTAAACTTAATCGCATTACCAACAAGGTTGATCAAGATCTGTCGTAGCCTTGAGCTATCGCCTAAAACTGTGGTAGGAGCATTGTTATTACTATTAATGTAACATTGCAGATTAATATTTTTTTCAAAAGCCTGTTTGCTTAAGAGTTTACAAACAGAATTCATCGTATCTTTAAAATTAAATTCTTTCTGTTCTAGCTGGAGATTTCCAGATTCAATTTTCGAGAAGTCTAGAATGTCATTAATTACAGTTAACAGAGCATCTCCACTATCCAGAATAATCTGTACGAAATTCTTTTGATCCTCTCGTAACGGTGTAACAGATAATAGTTGAGCCATGCCAAGAACGCCATTCATAGGAGTACGGATTTCATGGCTCATGTTGGCAAGGAATTCACTCTTCGCTTTGCTAGCAGCTTCTGCTAGATTCTTGGCATGGGCTAAGGCGATTTCCGTTTGTTGATGTTCAGCTAGTTCCAGTTGCAGTTGTTGATAGAGGCTTACTTGCTGGATGGCGATCGCTAGTTGGTTGGCGATCGTCTGTACTAAGACAATTTCATCATCTTGCCACAGAGATCCTTTCTGATATCTGCTTAAGCTCAAGCTACCCCAAGTTTTTTCATTGACAATGATTGGAACTAGTAGCCAAGCCCCAGAGTTTCTTTGCGTCAATTCACGATTAATTGGATCTTCGATTGTATCAGTATCATTAATTTGGACTATCTCTTTTTGTTTAAGTATTTCTGCAAAAGGATTATCTTGATCGGGAATTTCCAACCCAACACTATCGAAAACTTCTGCTTGATCTCGATAGCTCGCAATGTATTCCCAAACTCTTTTCTCAATAACAAATTTGACTATACTTGCTTGTTCTAACTCTAACAAACTAGCGATCGCATTGATTGCCGAATTGAATACGATGTCTAAATCCAGTGAGCTACGAATTGTTTGGATAAATTGGTTAAGCATCTGTTCTCGCTGAATACTCTCCCTCAATGACTGTTCAGCTAGTTTACGTTGAGTAATATCTCGGCAAATACAAAACTGGATCACATCATCATCATATTTAACAGAGTTGGCACTAACTTCCACATTACAAAACGAGCCATCCTTTTTACGATAGCAGGTTTCAAACATCGCTCTTTTTCCAGTCTTAAATTCTTGAATACCCCGCATTAATTCTTCTTTTGACCATCTCACATCAATATCATAAATAGTCAGGCTGGCTATTTCTTCCAATGTGCAGCCGATCATCGTCGCAAAACTTGAGTTGCATTCAATAATATTTCCAAGTCCATCTAAGATTACAATTCCATCAAAAGAATCATCCCAAAGCATTTTATTGCGAATTAACTCTTTCTCCAAAGCGATTTCCATCTGTTTGTGATCGCTGATCTCTGAGACAATTCCATACCAAGCAGTATCGCCGTTTTCACGACGCTCTGGTCGCAAATTAGATTGTAACCATTTAATGCCTGATGGAGTAATGATTCGCCATTCATGCTGCAAGGTTGATAATGTCTCTAGACTCAAGCCAACAGCCTCCCATAAATTTGCAATATCATCAGGATGAACCTGCTCAAAACAAAGATAGGGGTTTTGTAAGGTTTGATCAACTTTTAATTCATTGATATCCTCAAAAGCCGAGCTTAAATATTCAAAATAAGCAGAACCATCGGGTCTCTGCACAAGAATTTGGATAACTCCTGGCGATGACAATGCGATTTTTTGCAGCTTCTCCTCGCTTGATCGTAGGGCTTCTTCCGCTCGGCGGCGATCGCTTATATCACGGATAACAACGACCGCAGTATCTTCATGTAATGGCACGACCCGTACTTCTTCATAATGTAGCTCATCCTCAACTTCATAAATTTGTTCGATAGTCTGTAATTCTCTAGTAAAAATTGCTTGTCGAATAGCTTGAAGTTGATTTGAGGCAATTTCCGATTCGGGTGGTAAGATTTCTGCAATATTCTTGCCAATAGGATCAATATCAGTAGGGATCAGGTCATGAAAGGTTTTAGGACGTTTTGATTCTAGATAAACACCATCTGATGTCACCAAGTTGATTATGTCTGGAATTGCGTTAATAATTGAACTCAACTTGTGTTTACTAGACTGAAGCTCAGCGGTTCGTTGTTGAACTTGTTGCTCTAGGGAGTTATTAAGATTCTGGAGGTTTTGATGGATTTCCGTTTGTTGAATGGCGATCGCTAATTGGACAGATACTTGTTGAAGTAGGTGGACTTCCTCCTCTTCCCAATCACGATTTGCTGAGCATTGATGTACAATTAGCAACCCCCAGAGAATTTGATTATTGGCTTGATTATTAGAAATTTGATTACTTAGAGGCTGAGTTAAGAGGATTGGCACAACCACATTGGCTCGAACTTGAAAACCCTCCAACATCTGCACATGACATTTTGAAAAATTAGCACTGCGTACATCAGAATTGGTAGAAATTTGACCATTTAAATACGCATTTACCTGTTCTTTGGAAGGCTGTATGCAACAAGTTTCAGAGACAGCGTTTAAACAAGACAGCCAAGGTGGAACTACTGACTCAGCAATAATTCGCCGCTCCATATTTTCATGAAATTTGTAAATAACTGCGCGATCGACCTTGAGAAACTTGCAAACCTCTTGTACTACGATCTGACAAATATCTTCTAAATCAAGAAATTGCCGAATATTTAAAGCTATTTGTGAGACTAAGTTTTCGCGTCTATGAGATTGTTCTAGTTGCTTAATTAATGCAAACCGTTCTAGCAAACTATGAATGCTTTGTTGCAAAGAAAATTCGGTAATATCATGCTTCACCAGATAGTCATAGGCTCCCAAACGCATCGCGCTTACAGCCATCCTTGCATCTTCAGTCTCAGCCAACACGATGACGGGGAGTTTGAGATCCAGCATCTGCTCACTATTACTATTGCTTTGCGAATATTCTCGAATAGCTTCTAGAAAGACTAGCCAGTTTTCATCGGTCAAATTTAAGTCAATCAGGGTAACATCAGGTTTTTGCGATCGCCATAGTTCTAATCCTTGATTAAGGGTTTCAGATTCTAAAATACGATAGCTATTATTAGGAGCACATTCGATATAGTGACGAAACAGAATGCGATCGCTCTCAGCATCATCCACAATCAGAATAGTTTTGGCATTAGACATGGTTTGAACAAATCTGACCTGTATAAACTTGTATAAAATTTTGGGAGTTGAGTTTTTGGAGCAGAGTTTTTAATCTATATTTTTAACCCATAATTAGTGAGGCTTTACTGTATAGTCGTCAAGAATTTCTCTTCCTCGCCGAGTGAGAGTCTCAGAACCTTCGAGCATCAGCAAATATTGTCCACGGTCTAAACAACTACGACAGGAAATGGACAGGCTGCTTTTAAAAAACCAGCCATATAAAGTACCAATCACCCCTCCAATGACGATACCAATTAGTCCAGACGTTGAAGCAATGGTTAATAAGGCTTGATACCAGTCAAGATTAGGTAACTTGATGCTGAAGATCAGGTACAAGATAATACCCATTACGGTACTAATTATGCCTAACCAAAACATTCCCCGTTTGGCATAGCGCCATGTCGTGTGGGTAGGATTAAATAAACCCACACTATCGGGACTGCTATAACCTTTGCCGACTAGGGCGAGATGCTCTGGCGAGATGCCATGACATTGAAGCAATCGATATGCTTCAAAAGCTGAAGATTCGTCAGGTAAGACCGCAATCATCAGTCGAGAATGTTTTGAACGGGTGTGAGCCACAACTGATACCTGCTATCAACGGAATGTTTGAGTCAGGATATAGAGATATATCTTCCTAGATTCTACAAAATTTCAGACGATTAAACCCATTTCTTAAAGTTAAATACATTAGTTCGGGTTATAAAAATCAGTTTTTTGAAAGCTAGCCTACGGCTAGCTTTCAAAAAACTGATTTTGGAGATTCCAGCGCCGAAATCGGATTTATAACTAATGTTACGTGGGATGAAGATTGCCCTCACCCCCCAGCCCCCTCTCCCAGAGAGGAGAGGGGGAGCAAAACCCAGAAAATTCTTGTTCCCCTCGCCCTTTGGGAGAGGGGCTAGGGGTGAGGGTCTTAGAAACTTCCACGTAACATCAGTCATAATAAAAAGCGCTGCTTTTTATTATGACTGTTCATTCTAATTTGGCGATCGCCTGTTGATCGATCAGCACTTTATCTGTGAGTAAATCCCTAACCGTAGCAATTAAAACGCGCCGATCATCGATTTCAAAATTAACGGTAATGCGATCGCTCCCTAACTGTCCTGAAGGATCGAGTCGCGCTATACACACTTGATCGACTTCTGATTTTTTGCTATTTGCGGCTAGCGATCGAAAATCCGATTGTTTTAGCAACTGACTGCTGGTCATGCGTCCAGCATTGTCATAGGTAACTTCAGCCTGCGAAATATCCGCAACTTCACCAATATCCAGCCAGATTTCAGTTTGTCCTGCGATCGCCGCTTGCAAAATTAATGGCTCAGCGCGTTGACAAGGATATTTTGTCCCTTTCTCAAATAATGTATAGAAAGAATATTGATGCAGATAGGGTTCCCAAAGTCGAATCGCATAGCTATGACGTAGATGATCTTCAATCTTGAGTGATTGTCCTAGGGCTAAAGCCCCATGAGCAACCGCTTCAAAGGGTTTGCCCAACTTGACTTTAGATTTGCCGAAATAGGAAATAATCAATTGCTGCACAGCAACAATCTGACAACTACCTCCCACTAACAGAATTTGCTCGATCGCCGCTTTACTAATTCCCCGATTTAGCCCAATAGTCAGTACTTCATCAATAGCTTCACGCAATTGCTCAAGCATCTGGTTCTGCTCTAGGATTTCCATTAGCTCATCCTGACTCAGCTTGAGTTTATGGGTCACCTTATTGTGATCAATCCAATCTTCCTGCACTTCCTGAACAAGCGATAATTTGATTTTGATTTGTTCCGCTATTGCTAAAATCTTTTGCCAGCATGGTTCCCCAATCCGCGATCGCGCTATTCCTAGTTGGCGCAAAAAATACTCAGCAATCCATCGATCAATGTCAATTCCACCAATATATGCGTCTGATTTGGCGATCGCTTCAGCCTTAACAACTTGGTTCTGAGTTGCCCTATTATTGGCAATCGGCGCAGTCCTAACTAAGCTCAAATCCAACGTCCCACCACCAAAATCAATCACTAATACCAGCGCATTCGGTCGAGTAATTGCATAGCCCAAAGCCGCCGCCGTAGATTCATCGATGATTTGGAAGTTAGAAACTCTTAGTTTTTCGGCAAAGTTACTAAACCAATTGAGATAACCCTCGAAAGCACCAACGGGAACGGTGAAAATTACTTGTGTAGGTTGAAAGCCTTTCAACGCAAGACGCTGCCAGAGTTCTGTCAAGAAGATTTCGGCGATCGCTTCGGCATCATAAAACTTACCGTCAATCTCACAGGCAGGCGATCGAAAACTTGCAACAATATCACGCTTAAAACCTTGAAATAATCGTTTTGATTGCTGATTTAATTGGTGGTTTGACTGGTTTTCTAATTGATATTGCGATCTGGCTTGTTCTCCAAACAGAAATTCACCATACCCCCTCCCAGACTCAAGCACATAAACTAAACTTGGCACTAGCCAAGCCTGTCCTTCAGCAGTTGCGAAGCCCTGCGAGATCTCCTCAAATAGTAAAGTTTTGGGTAATCCAAGATCGCAATTTTCTTCTGATGCCAGAATTGCGATCGCGGTATTACTAGTTCCAAAATCAATGGCAATAACAGTCATGTTTTGCTTAACTGAGATCTTGCACCATTCTAAAAATGGGTTACAAAAAAGAGGAGATACATGAAAAAAAGGCGTAGAAATAATTTAAATAAAGATATGGGAAGCATCATTAATCTCGCCCAAAGGCTAGTTTATAGCCTTCTGCGCTTTATGCCTAGTATGTATCAAAAAGCCACAGACTGAATGTGATATTACAGCGCTTTGCCCCCAAACCTAAACCAAGAAAAAAATTTGAAAGCTTTGCAAAGCAACGCTTTCAAATTTTTTTCTTGTGGTTCGTTTGATCGGTAATTGCTGTAAATCAAGAATTGGTGGAGCGGTTTCACCGCCTCACCAATTCTCTAAAATCTGGAATGGTAATTCTTGTCCCGAATGTCTCTGACGATCAAAGATATACACTGTCCAGAAAATTAGTGAATGAGATTCACGCTACTGACGCTTAATGCGATTGATTTCAGCTTGTAGCTCGTCAATTTGACGCTTCAGACGTTCTGCTTCGCTCTCTGATTTTTTCTCCTCCGTTGGAGATTGAGCAACATCAACTGCGCCAGTCGTATCACCATGCTTATAGTTACCAGACTTAATAGTGCGATATTCTTCTGAGTCAGCCCATTCACGAATATAATGAACCCGCTCCACAGGAAATGGATGACTAAGCATTGAGCCAGCCCCAAAACCGTTGTAGAGCATGAATTTATAAATTTGATTGAGATTATCCTTATCGAGATCTTGATAAGCATCCGATTGGCGAATAAACTCAGGTAAACTTAACTCATGGGCAAAAGCAGAACTTCCACCCGATAACTTCATCATTGTGGAAAGAACTGTATCAAGTTGATCAGTAACTAACAAAGCTGCGCGATCGCTTGATAGTTCCGCTTTACGTCGCCATTCAAAAAAAGCATAAATCAAGCCACTGCTGACAATCCCCCCTAAACCAAAAGTCATTTCGCTAATAGTCGAAACAACACTCATCACCCACATCGCCATCTGGATTAAGGTTGTATGACCGCATTTAATATGTCCAAGTTCATGGGCAAGCACAGAACGAATTTCATCTTCAGTTAACAGATCTAGTAATCCTGAGTTAATTACAATATAGGGATGATCCTTCCCAAGAGCGTAACTATTAGCTACAGGATTTTGCGAAACAAATAGGACAGGCTCAGGTTGCACATCAAGATCAGCGATACATTCCCGAAATATGCGATGGATCGTCGCATATTGACGATGACTGACCTGAATACTATTGCCGATGTGATAAATCGTCTGCGGACGCTCATACATAAACTCAACAAATTTTCCCGCCACCAGATCGAAACCGGGAACACTGCGAAGAGATTGTTCAGCTTGGCGATCGAGGGGATGGCGAAAAGCTTCGCTAGAAATTCCTGTATAACGTGGCATAGTTTTTATCCGTTCGTTTATTCGCGCTTTTATCCATTCTATCTACAAAATGGTTTGCGTAGTAAGCCATCTCTCAAAGCCCAGAATCAAAAGCTTTGCTACGATTCTGGGCTTGTAAAATTTGTAAGCTTAACCCGGACTAACTTTATACCAAAACACAAAATGGCGTAGCCATTTTGTGTTTTTAAAACCCTTACTGGATTTGGTTTTTAATTCACAAAAGTATTGCTACACTTTCGTGAATTGGTATTACTTAGTAAGAAACAGTAATAGACCAATCACCAAAAAGATGATTGACCATAATAGTCCCCAAAAAGCTGGATGGCTGGAAACCTTGTTGCCATTGGTAGTAGATAGAAGTTCTAAATCCATCCAAGAGGCAATACCACGACGGAACCAACCTTTTGCAGTGGTTTCCATTCCAATCAAGCCCTGTACGCGCTTCATGCCAAAGAAGAAATTCCCTAGAGGACCCCAACGTGAAGCATAGAGCAAATACATCATGCCAGTTTTGTCCTGCAACTTCAGATCGGAACCAAACACATAACCAGCATCACCACGCCCGATCAGAGTTCCTTCCAATTGCACAGGTTGACCGCGCAGAGGACTAGCATAGGCATCGGACATGAGCGTAATCACATCATTCGCAGGAGCATTCTTAGAACTGGGGTACATGACCGCTCGCTTAAAGATCATCACAGCACCTAGTAATAGAAGTGGAATGGCAATAAATGCTCTGATTCCACCGATGCTTTTAACCAGAACCGCACCGATCGCTAAACCGAACACAATAGCGATAAATTCTGCACCATAGAGCAGGACATCTTGATAGAAAGTGCCATAGAGACGCTTCTTGTCGAGTTGCTTACCTTCAGCAACCACCCGACCCATATCAAATTCCATCGCTAGCCCTAACTGCTCAGCATAGTTACTGAGAGCGCGAACTCGCTTACCTGTGAGGGGATGGGTAGAGTTTAACTCCATCCACCAGCCCCAAGGATTAAATAAATCCCAAAGGAATAGGCGACCAACTTTTTCGGGAGAAGAAGAAATTTGGTAAGCAGTACCAGTAGAAGCTGCTGCTTTTGCGTCATAAATACCGAGAGCGCGAGTACCTTGCAGCAATCGACTTGGCTCTTTTGATGTTTCAGTCTCTTGGACAATCCCGTAAGCAATTTTGACTAAAGCACGGGATAAAGCATTAGGATTACCCGTTTGTTCCGCCGCAAAATGATCAGCAAAGTATTCTCTAGTGCGCGATAGATAGAGCAGCAAATATGTACCGACGATATAAAACCCATAGGCAATAAAGGCTGTGATCATCGCTGCATTTTCAGCACGTTCATCATTAACTTTTTTTCCGATTTCGCGAATAGTGACATAGAGCAGATAAGTAATCTGCACCAATGTCGAAGCAACGGTCATCACTGCAAAATCCCAATGCACGATATGACCAAGTTCATGGGCATAAACAGTAGCAGCTTCATCATCATCAAGATATTTGAACAACCCTGCGCTAACCACCAAACGGGCGCTATCTGGTAAAGCACCATAGGTAAAAGCAGTGGGGTTATTGTCGTCAATAATGCCAAGGCGTGGCTGCTTTAGCTTTTTGAGACTGCAAATACGCTGAATCGCATGGGCTGATTCAGGGCTGAGACGTTCGATTTCTTCAATCTTCACCCAGCGTGTGTGATAGAGCCAACCTTGGGTTAAGTCCATAATCCAAGGTGACACAAAGAAGATAATCGCATTAATGATGATTGTGACAATTACGGCAACGCCAAATCCAAGGATCGGATTGGGGCTATTGACGATAAAAATTGTGGCGGTAACTAGTGAAAATACAATCCCTACTAGTAGGGTGATCGTAATACTAGAAGCAAGGGCAAGATTACCTGCGATTTTGGCTGTGGCTAGACTTGCGCCAGCTTGAGCGGCTCGCCCTGCTTTTTGGGGAAATTCTGAGTCTGGTGCGGACATAAAATCCTCTCTAAGTTATTGAGTATTAGTCCCGTATCGTGATGTTTTAGTTGCGACATGCTCTAAAAACATACCCATAATTCAATATAAATATGATATAGCGATCGCCCTATAGCAGCACACAGAATAGCTACGCCATTTTATGCGCTTACAACCTTTACGGGGTTTATAGCAATGTAAGTTTTGCTTAATAAAACCAAAAAGATGAGTGGCGGCGCGAAGCGCCGCCACTCATCTTTTTGGTTTTGATTTGTCCTATCTATCTCTTGCGTTGCTATAGTGCCGAATAATTAAGGGGCAGCGTGAAACACTGCCCCTTAATTTCAGAGGATAAGTTTTGTGCAGTAGTCAATCAATTCATGCAAGAGTTCAACCCGAGTCTTGCCATCGTTAAAGGAGTAGACACAAAAAACCAAAACAGTATCTTTAGGGATTCAAAACTATGCAGAAAATCATTCTCAGTTGCTTTTTTAGTGCGATTTCGATCGCGATCGCATCCACAACATCAGTCACAGCAGCCAAGGCTCAACCTATGATGGGTGAGTATCTCGACAGCACTACTCTCCAAGTCATCGAAAAGATTTCTGGTAATATTGTTACCTTCAAAAACAGTGCAGGCGAATCTAACAATTACTTCGTTCCTAACTGGATGATGGACAAGTACGCGCTCAAAGTCGGTACTTCAGCTAGTCTCTACAATCGCAATATTGTTCAGGGAATCTATCGCGATCGCTATATTGATGTGATCAGTCAAGGCTTGCTCTTAAACATGAGTGCATTTTCAATTCATGAAACCGAAAGAAACTGTACTACGTTACAAAGTCCTGCCAGTGAGGGTTTAACTTCGGGTAAGCGCGTTTGGTATAAGACCGATAGTTGTCCCTCTGCGATTCCGATTGTAGGCTCTATGTCACTTTACCAACCTAGAGCGGTTACGTCCTCGACCGAGGGAGAACTTGAAGAAACTACAGTTACTGATCCTAGCGCACCAGCAATGTCTAACTAAAGTTATACCAAAAACACAAAATGGCATAGCCATTTTGTGTTTTTAAAACCCTTACTGGGTTTGGTTTTTAATTCAACGTCAGTTCGACGACAGCGAAAAATGGTAAGAATCGCTAAGCGATTCTTACCATTTTTCGCCATTTGTGTAGTGCAAAGCCCGACGCAAATGGCTATATCGAACTCACGTTAATTCTCAAAAGTGTTGCCACTCTTTCGTGAATTTGTATTGGTATAAAAAAGCCCAAAAGAGAGAGGAGTAAAGGGAAAGGAGCGCCCTCTCTCTTTTGGGTTAAACATGAATGGCTATGGATTTGACCGCATAGCGATCGCTTGATTTACCGATCGCAAATTTAAAGGACTCAGTTACAGTTTTGTTAGATTGTGTACTAAAAATAACTAGCCCTAAAACACAAAGCCCCGTGGCGATCGCAAAAATATTAGTAATCCCTACTAAGCCAATCATCTTACCCATGATTGGTCCCGCCAAAGCAATTCCCACATCAAAACCGATCCATGCCATTCCAAATACATAGCCGCGTTCTTGTGGAACTGTGCGATCGGCGAGCATGGCAACCACAGAAGGAATCACAATTCCTGCACCAATACCTTCCGCAATTCCTGACAATAAGAATGCATAGTCATGGTTAGCAAAGTAGATAATTGCCATAGACAAACCATAAAAGCAGATGCCAATGGAAATAAAAATACCGCGTCCCCATTCATCACTTAGTCTCGCCACTGGGAACCGAATAATAAATCCAGATAATGCTGCTGCCATATAAAATAAGCCTGCATTCAGTCCAATCTGTTTCTGCTGCATCAAAATTGGCATAAAAGAACTAAGCGTTCCAAAGGAAAGTCCCACTAGTAATAAAACTGTAGAAGGAACTCTAACTCTAGGATTAAGGAAGGTTTGCCAAAAGCCCAATTTTATCTCAGGTGTTGACAATTCTTGCCGCTTGCTTACTTTACCTTCAGTTTCGATTTGGGTTGTTAACAATAATCCCGAAAAGGCAAGCAATGATGCAGACACAAATAAAAGTTGATATCCCCAAGCCTCATACATCAAACCACCGATCGCAGGACCGAAGGCTAATCCCAAAGGATTGACTAAACTCATATAACCAATTACTTCGCCGCGCTTTTCGATTGGTGCAAGATCGGCAACTAAGGCACTATAACTCGAAGCAAAGGCTGCAATACTAATGCCATGTATTGCGCGAAAGAACATTAACAGTTGGATAGATGGTGATACCGCATAGCAGAGAGGGACGACTGCCGCCACAATCAGTCCAATTCTCATCGTGTACCGTCTACCCTTACGATCCGCTAGTTTACCAAGATAAGAACGACAAATAATTAAACCGATCGCAAAAGAACCCATCACCATTCCGATTTCATCAAAGGACTGCGTTAAGGTGCGGATATAAAGAGGGATCGTTGGCAATTGGGATGCCATGCTTGCCCAGAAAAATAGACCAGCCAAAAAAATCGCAGTCAGATTTTTGCGAAGGTTTGTATCAAGATTAGAAAAGGTAGCTAAAGACTGCATGATCTGAATATGACCATTAAAATATATAACCCAAGCTATTTGTGAGAATTCCAATTGATGGAACTTCCGACAAACAACTTGGGCTGCGATTACTTATTTAAGATTATCTCTTAAGCTCTAGAGTAGAGGTATCAAGCGATCGGGTGAATTAGTTCGCAATCAAAAGAGTTGCAAAGCAACTCCTTTGATTTAGTTCTAGTATTTAACTGGAGCTGAAGAACGATCGCGATCGCCAGAACGAGTAGGACGACGAGAGTCATATCCACCCTCACGACCACCGCCGCCTGAACGACCACCGCCGCCATCTCCACGATAACCACTTTGACCACGCTTGATTGGTCTACCACTGTTGTAACCACCGCCATCGCGATCTCGTCCACCAGAAGGACTGTGAGGTTGCTTAGCCAAAACTTGCAATGCAGCTTGTTCAGCCTTATCAGATTGCAGTTGAGTATAGGCAAGTTGTAAAGCTGCGGCAGCGATCGCTTGAGGATCATAGTCCTCAACCAATTGCGATACCAAAGGTAAGAACGAAGCCAAACGCTCGCCAGACAGAGCCTCTAGAATTTGCTCAGTGAACCGACCGATGCGACGCTCTTGAATCTGAGCAACATTAGGCAATGGCTGAGGAGGCAAAGGCATTCCCACTTGCTGTTCCAATTGACGCAACTTGTAGCGCTCTTTTCCAGAAATCAGAGTAATCGCGATTCCCTTTTTGCCAGCGCGACCAGTGCGCCCAATACGGTGAACATAGCGCTCAGGATCATCAGGAATATCAAGGTTAAATACGTGAGTCAAACCATCAATATCCAAACCACGGGCAGCAATGTCAGTTGCAACAACCCAACGTACTTGTTGGTTACGGAAGCGCCGCAGTAGATTTTCGCGCTGAGACTGAGAGAGGTTGCCGTGATATTCATCAACACTGTGACCAGAAGATTGTAGAATCTCAGTCAGACGGCTTGCCGAATCCTTAGTGCGTACAAAGATAATTGCTGAAGTTGGAGCTTCGTATTCCAATACAGGTAACAGAGCCTCTTCCTTAGTCAAATGATAAGGAACAAGATAAATCTGTTGATCAATACGGGTAGGAGTAGAATCTTGAGTCTCCACCTTGACAGTTACAGGAGACTTCAAGAAATTCTTGACTAAGCGCTTTACCGCAGGAGGCATAGTTGCCGAGAAGAAAGTACTTTGTTTAGTAGAAGGAGTGGTTACCAAAATCCTTTCGACATCTTGAATGAAGCCCATATTGAGCATTTCGTCCGCTTCATCCAAAACAAACCAAGCAAGATGCTCTAGTTTTAGCTTCCCACGTTCCATCAAATCAATGACACGTCCAGGAGTACCAACGACTACATGGACACCACGTTCCAATTGAACCATTTGGCGACTGATGTCAGATCCACCATATACAGTGAGAATCTTTGCACCAGGTTTGGTGTTAAAGCTACGTAGCGCTTGACCAACTTGAATAGCCAATTCACGAGTTGGAGTTAAAATCAACGCCTGTAATGAGTCGTTGGTCAAGTCTAAGCGCTCTAAAATTGGCAGAGCGAAAGCTGCTGTTTTACCAGTACCAGTTTGAGCTTGACCAAGTACGTCTGCTCCTGCGAGCAGTTGAGGAATTGCTTGTTCTTGAATAGCTGTAGGCTCTGTAAAGCCAATCGATTCGAGCTTAGCAACTCGTGCTTCAGAAATACCGAGAGAAAGAAAAGATGAGGGCATGGATGATCCTAAGATTTGCAGCAAATTTGTTCTACGAACAGTTCGCCTATTCTGCCAATCGCACGGGATAAACAATCACTAACAAAGCCGAAGGACATCTCTGCCCTAAATTTTAAGCGGTTTAAAAAGAGCTTTTCTATGAAAACCTCAGCTTCCAAAGATTAGATTGCTTTGGATAGTCATGCAATGGGAGAAATCAGCAAAATGAAGTTAATTATTTCTAGTATAAACCTATGTTAAAGATTGTAAACAATCTTTTAGTGGATTTATGTCTATGGTATGGGTGTAAAAGAGTTGATGATCTACTCTGAGATAGCATTTCAAGATAAATTAGTCGTCGCCTAAAAGATGTTGTCTGGATGCATCTAATTTTTTCCAGAGTTCTTTGATCTGTTGATAAGCTTCATTAGGCGAAATCTTACCACCAGTTTCTAAAGCACAAATGATTGAAATACGATTAGTAAACTCTTGCAGATTAGCATCAAAGGCTAAATTTTGCGGCGTGAACTCACCTCTAAAATTAGAGATAGGGTTCAAGAAGCTCTCTTTATCAAGGTTAGACATCTAGATTTAGCCAAAGGGTATAGGCTGGACAGGTTGAGAAGACCTCATGATCGCAGACGTAGAAAACTGTAGGGAAAAGCGATTATTCTGCAACCTGCCCGATTATTTCGGGTCGTCAACAAAACGTTGTAAGACCGCAAGCCCAAAGTGACTAATCCTGAATCGTTATCCGAATTAAATTATAGCAAAGATTATTTAAGCTCCCAGTGCCATGAGCTACTTAAACACCTTTAGTTGCTAATGCTCGGAAAACGCTAATTTATCATTGGTTAATTACTATTAGTTTGTAGCAGTAACTTTTTTGAGGGCGACAGCGAGCTTTGTTTTGCGACGCGCACCTGTGTTGCCATGGAGAACTCCACGCTTGACAGCACGATCTATCTTGCTATAAGCCAAAGACTGTTTAGCATTAACTGCTTCTAGGGCTTCAGGAGTTGGATTTGCCTTGTAGGCATCAACTGCTTCTAAATAGCTTTTCATTAAAGTCTTGACGGCTGACTTATATGATTTATTATGCAGACGGTTACGCTCAGCGATCTGAATGCGCTTTTTTGCGGACTTGATGTTTGCCACAGTTTATTCCTTTAGCGAAATGACATGGTTTAAAGCATTTATCATCGTAACATTTTGATTAGATTTTGCAACTATAAAACCAATTTACTTTTTAATTGATTTTTAATTTGCCTTGGGATTGCTGTTCTGGATTGTGACTTTCTTAGATCTCTATGTTGACTAATCTCACCCTCAAACGCCCATGACCTACCTGAATTTTGTTTCTTTCTTTGGCATTTTTGGCTTGTGCTTTATAGCTTGGATCTTTTCAGAAGATCGCCGAGTTATTCCTTGGCGAGTCATTATCTGGGGCATTGGCTTGCAATTAGTACTGGGATTTCTAGTGTTTCAGCAGCCCCAAACGAGAGAAGGGTTGCAATGGTTTAGTGATTTGCTAGATGGTATTTTTGCCTCAGCAGATCGCGGTGCGAGATTTGTGTTTGGCCCCTTACTTGTACCACCAACAGGAAGAGAGCCTTATGTGTTGTTGCCCATCAATCCTGACGGTACTTGTCCGCCTGGGCAGGTGTTATTAGACGACTTAACTAGCGTAGCAAATGCTGCCGCAAGCTACTGTACAACTAATCGTTTGTCCTATGTGTTTGCCTTTCGAGCTTTGCCTGCGGTAATTTTCTTCTCAGGATTTATGGCTCTGTTAGAGAATATCGGCATTATCCAAAAAATTGTGGATGTTTTTGCAAAGCTATTTTTCTGGACAATGCGCTTAAGTGGAGCGGAGTCCTTAAGTGGTGCGGCAAATATTTTTGTGGGAATTGAGGCAGCGATCGTGGTCAAGCCTTATTTAGCAAAGATGACTCGTAGTGAACTATGTGCGATTTTAGCTTGCTGCTTTGGCACTGCGGCTTCTTCTACCTTGGCGATTTACACTAGTTTTTTGCGCCCTGTTTTTCCAAATATCTTAGGTCACTTGGTTTCAGCTTCGATTATTGCGATCCCCGCTTGTTTTGTGTTGTCAAAAATCCTTGTGCCTGAAACAGGTGTACCTCTGACGATGGGTGGAATACCCAAGGAAGATAAGTCTAAGAAACCAGATGAAGATGGCGAACTCGAAAATGCGGGTGGCGAAACCATGAAGCGGATGAGTCCCATGGATGCCACAATTATTGGCGCTTTGGATGGCTTGAAAATGGCGGCTTCGATCGCCGCTATCTTAATCTTGATCGTGGGTTTAGTCGATTTAATCAATCAACTTTTTGCTTCGCTTGCCACTGTCAGCGATATTTTCAAGGTAGTTAACCTGCCAAACATCCAAGGGGCTTTATTTTATCCTTTGACTTTACTGACGGGTGTATCACTTGATGATTCTTGGACAGCCTCGGTCATCATCGGTCGGCGCTTGCTAGAGACAGCGATCCCACCCTATCAAGCTCTAGCTCAAGCCTCAAAAGATGGATTAATTAGCGATCGCACCGTGATTATTGTTAGCTATGCTTTATCAGGCTTTGCTCATTTAGCCTCTGTGGGAATTTTCGTAGGTGGCACGATCGCCTTGATTCCTTCTCGTCGCCGCGATATTTCTGATCTGGGTTGGAAGGCTCTGTTTGTAGGGACTTTGGCAACTTTGATGATCTCTTGTATTGCGGGTGTATTTGACGATGGCAGTCCTAGCATTTTAGGGGAGAAGAAAAAAGCTGAACCAGCACAGGTTAAGCCTCAAACACCAGCTTTACCGACTTCCCCACCTAAAGCTACCCCTAGTCCTTTAAGTCCTTTACCAAATAATGCCATTCCTTCGCCTAGTGCATCACCTAAAGCATCACCTAAAGCATCACCTGCTTTACCAACCACACGTTAAAAAATAAAAGCCTTGCAATGCAAGGCTTTTATTAAAAAAAAGGAGCGCAACGCGCTCCTTTTTTTAATCACGATATTGCTGCAATTCAGACTTTAGCTGAGCAATTTCGGCGCGAAGGTTATCAATAGTTTCTTGCAACTCATCGGGTTCAATATCACTATCATCGGTAGTAATGTTTCCCTTTTGTTGTTCGGCTTTTTCTAAGACGGTTTCGACGAAAATACGAATCTGTTCCCGTTGCTCGGCATCAAATTTACCTAAAGCGCTAAGGGCCTCAGTTACAGTTTCTTCAATGCGATCAATTACAGCCTCAGCCGTGGCTCTACCAATAAAGAAAGCGTCTAATGGTGATTTGCTCATGTTTTTTAATTATTGGGCTTAATTATTTTGAAGCTGTTTGTTTGATATCTACATCATCATAACAAACCTGAAAAGCATAGACAGTACATCAGAGGCTATATGCTCTAGAAAGGTGCTTTAATTTTAGGCTCTTTGTAATCTAACTCCTTCAACTTCTTAAGAATACGGCTAAAGTAGTCCTGCATATAGGCTTCAAGAGTAGTCATATCTTCTTCTTCCAAGCCAAAGATTTTGTAAGTTTCCTTCATGTCAGCATCAAGAGGAATGCCACTAGCGAGAACTTCGGCATAGGTCATGCGCTCCGCAAAACTCCAACCCCATTCAAAACCCAGAGCAACCTTACGCGCAAAGCGTAATAATCCAAGGGGCATGTTGGCGGTTCTGCGGGTACGCCCTGACATTCTTTCGCAAAGTTTGATAATTTCACTGGGTTGCCATGCTTTGGACCCAGCGATCGCAAAGGATTGACGCTCAGTTTCTTTAACAGTCAAGGCGCGAATAGCAAACTTGGCGATGTCTTGAGTGTTCATATAAGCGATCGGTGAGGATTCGCCACCAATCCAGATTGTTTGATTTTCAAGGATGGGGATCGCATATTCACCAATCAGGTTTTGGAAAAATCCACAGGGCTTGAGGATGGTGTAGTTAAGATCGGTAGATGCTAAAAATTTTTCGGTGCAGTATTTAATGTCCATAAGGGGGACGTTAGGATATTTCTCGGCGTTGAGAATTGAGAAAAATACGAATCGCTCAACCTTAGCGCGTTCAGCAGCTTGGATCAGTGAGACTTTACCGAGCCAATCTACATCTCGAATTCTGAGTGATCCCGTGGCACGAGTTGTGGCTGCGTCAATAACTTCGGTAACCCCTTCTAATGCATCATCCAAACTTTGAGGATTATTCAGATTGCCTGCTACTAAGTCGGCTCCCCATTCTCTGAGGAAGTTTGCTTTTTTGGGATAACGAACAAAACATTTGACTTTCAGCCCCCGATCTAGTGCGTGACGGGTGATTTGACGACCTAATGTACCTGTCGCACCAACGATCAGTAAGCTCATAAAATTTTTTTATTAAATTGACTTTGTAAACATATATAAATCTAACAGATATTTGGTGACAACTTTTGGTAAGCAATATCAGCGATCGCGATATCTATCTATAGACAGTAAAAACCAAAAATAGGAAAGTGGCGCTTTGCACTGCCTCCCTATTTTTGTGTTCTTTCCTGTCTAATTAATTTGTAAATGAATATTACAAAAATACTGGCTAGCAAGAAGAATTATTGAGAACCAGCAACGACCTTAAGTGGCTGCTGTAGTCTAAAAACTATATAGGTATCAGAATTTTTTATTTAACAGTCGGTATTTTCAAAATGTATAACAAATCCACTAAAGATCCAGTAGTTGCCGCAGTTACAGCAGGTTTAGGAGCAGGTGCAGTTGCTTGTTTTAGTGTCAGCCAAGGACAAAATGTTCTGGTAGCGATCGGTTTAACTGTTTTTGCAACTACAGTTGCTTTAATTGTCGATCGCTTGTTTTTTAACTAAAATCAATACCCATGAATAAAATAATAGAGGCATGCAAAACATGCCTCTATTATTTTGAATTAGCGAATTTGTATCTATAGGAATAGCTGGGAAATTGAGTACTGAACTTAAAAAATTTGTAATGTGGGGCAGCTATTGCGATAACGTCCTCGAAAAACGTGTGCCCTTTCGTCAAGCCCATCTTGATAATCTTAAAGCCTTACATGAGGTTGGGACATTGCTAACAGTGGGACCTACCCAAGATGTGACCAAAGTATTTGCAGTATATGTCGCGACTGATATGGCAACAGCAAGGAATTTGGTAGAGTCAGATCCCTATTGGCAAAATGGCATTTGGACAGATTACGAAATCCATGAGTGGATTCAGGTTTACTAAAGAAGAAAAGGGCGCTTTGCGTCCTTTTCTTCTTTAGGATTCTTTAGGATCAGGATCTTCGTCATTGCTACTTGCCACAAAATGATTGAAAAGAATTCTGCTAGTACCTGCGATCGGTGGGGCAATGATTGCGCCTACTACCCCAAAAATCTCGGCTCCCACAATAATTGAAAGCAAAAGCTCAAAGGGATCGAGATTTAAGTAAGGCGCAACTAACCAAGGCTGAAGAATAAAAGCCTCGATTTGTTGGAGTGCAAAGCAAATAAATAGGGCGATCGCACCTCTATTAAAATCCACACCCCAAGCCGCAATAAAAATCGCGACTAGCGCCACTAGCCCACCGATATAAGGAATTAAATTAGCGATCGCCACTAATAGCCCTAAGGCTCCTGCATAGGGAATTCCAAAAATAGAGAGCGTTAAATATGTGCAGAAACCAAGCAAGCTAGATGTGCCAACTCTTCCGACCACATAGGCTCCCAGACATCTAGTAATTGGCGGGATAAGAATTTCAACCTGTTGGCGAATTTCCTTAGAAAAAGGACGTAAGCACCTTCGCACCAGACTATCGGAATTGATCACCATATAAGCAGCAATCAACATACTTAAAATACCCAAGCCGATCGCATTGACAATTTGTAAGGTAAACACAAAAGTTTGACCAACAAGGTCTTTGCCAAAATTTTGGGCTTGATCGATTAATGGCTGCGTTTGTAAAATGCGCCTGAGTTCATCTGGGCTAAAATTTAACAGTCCGCCTTTAGGCAATTGAATTTGCTCTAATAAGTTTGGTAACTTAATAAAAAATTGCCCCAGTTCTAAAATAATCTGCGGTGCTGGAGCGATCGCTAAAACGATCACTACTAATAAGAACAAATAGAGTGTTACCACAGCCCACACTCGATTTAAGCCAAATTTCCAGCGATTAAACCTAAAGCGAAAACGGGATATCTGCTCAACGATTGGTGTAATTGCTCCTGCTAAAAACACACTAGTTAGCAATAATTGCAAAGTTTGTTGTAATCGGAAGGCAAGATAAATCGCAACAGCAATGATGACAATGCGCTTTAGATATTTACTAAAAAAATTTCTGCCATTTAACACAGTTGGCTCTTGTCTTCTCAGAATTACAGTTTATTGAGGCTTTCGCGTAGTTCAGAGATATTTTGAATGTCGGCGCAGAGCGCCGACATTCAAAATATCTCTAGGTTTTAAGTCAGCGCAGAGCGCTGTATTCTTTAGGCGGCTTCAGCAGACTTGAAACTTTAGCAAAGAACTTGATTTCTTGCTTAGTTTATGTGACTGACCGTTATCACAAGAAAGCATCGCTTCCGTCCACCTCTACATATAATTACCATAGCAAGCCACTCAATTACTAAAAATTTCACATGAACTATGGGTATGAAGCGATCGCGATCGGGCGACGTATTTTATTAGAACTGTTTCGCACATATCGTACTTTACTCTTGTGGGTGATCTTTCCCATTTCCATGCTGTTACTAAACGGGTTTGTCTTAGCAGAAGGTTCAAAAATCACGACGGTTGAATCCTTTAAACTAGCGGCTCCTGCGACTTTAATTGGCTCAGCATTGTTTTTTAGTTGTCTGGGCGGCACGATGTCCACGATTGTCTCCGAGCGCGAAAGCCTCACGATTAAGCGTTTATTAATTTCGCCGATTAATGGGATTTCTTACTTTCTCGGTATTTTCTTCGCCTATGCAGCGATCGGGATTGGACAAACCTTAATCATTTATACGATTGCGGCATTTTGGGAAGTACGTTTTAGTGGCTCGATCTCTTTGGGGATTTTCGTGATTTTGGCAAGTATTGGCTCCTACGTGGGAATGGGGTTTGTAATTGCTACAAAATTTGCGCGGAAAGTCGAGGATGTTAATTCTTTGGTTGCAGGGGTAGGCGTACCGTTATTAATTTTAGGTGGGGCATTTTTCCCAACCACTTTTTTATCAAAAGATTTACTCTTGATTACCCAATTCAATCCTGTCTATCACATGAGCGAAGCATTTACGGCTCTCTCCACTGATAGCAAAACTCTCACCAGCCCAGAAATGATCATACATTTCAGATTTTTGATAGGCTTCTTTGTCGTGGCGATCGCTTCAGGTTGGCTGACCTACAAACGCATGTTACAAAATGAAAGTCACCTATAGCTATAGTCCTGTATAAGTACAAATTAAAACCAAAATAGTGTGAGGCGGCGCTTCGCGCCGCCTCACACTATTTTGGTTTTATGTCCTAAGTAGCTAGGCATAAGTAAACTAAAAACCTAGAAAGCTGTCCCGCCCGCGTAGCGGGCGGGACAGCTTGTGGTTTTAGGGTTTAATTATGGTGAGCTACTTAACAAGAATGGCGAAAACTATATAAAGCAAAAAACAGAAAGAATGCTATGCATTCTTTCTGTTTTTCTGGCATTAAGTTGCTATATTAAGCACTTCAATAACTTAATCAGGCAGTAAATCCTTTTTAAAAGCACTTTATGCGTGAACTATATCCAGCGATCGAGCCATATAGACAGGGAATGCTCAAGGTTTCCAATTTACATACCATTTATTTTGAAGAATCAGGAAATCCTCAAGGCAAGCCCGTAGTAATTTTGCATGGTGGTCCTGGAGGAGGGAGTCAACCACTTTATCGCCAATATTTTAATCCTGACTTATGGAGAATTGTCCAATTTGACCAACGTGGTTGCGGCAAAAGTACTCCCCATGCCGAACTTATCGAGAACAGCACATGGCATTTAGTTGAAGATATTGAAACTTTGCGTAAATATCTCAACATTGATTGCTGGGTTGTCTCTGGGGGCAGTTGGGGCAGTACCCTAGCACTTGCCTATAGTGAAACCTATCCTGAATATTGCCAAGCCTTAATTTTGAGGGGCATTTTTATGGTGAGGCGCAAAGAATTAGAGTGGTTTTATCAAGAGGGGGCAGGTTATTTTTTTCCTGAAGCTTGGGAACAATACGTTGAGCTAATTCCCATTGATGAACGTCACGATATGATCGCTGCTTACTATCGCCGCCTCACTAGTGATGATTGTCAGGTGCGATCGCAAGCAGCCCGTGCTTGGTCAGTTTGGGAAGCCAGTACTAGCAAGCTCATCCCAGACCTAGAGCTAATAGCTCGCTTTGGCACAGAGGACTTCGCCGAAGCCTTTGCGCGACTAGAATGCCACTATTTTATGAACAAAGGCTTTTTCATGTCAGAAATGCAACTTCTAGAAAATATTGATCGCATTCGCCATATTCCCACAACTATCGTCCAAGGTCGCTATGATGTGGTCTGCCCAATGTTTACAGCTTGGGAACTGCATCAGGCTTTTTCTGAAGCTGAGTTTATTGTTGTGCCCGATGCAGGACACTCCATGACTGAGGGGGGTATTCGTAGCGCTTTAATTGAAGCGGGCGATCGCCTTGTCCCATAAAAGCGCTCCCATAACCTGATACGTAGCTAGTTGTAGCAGGTGCAGACTAAGAACAACTAACGAGTAACATAATGGCGGAAAAGAAACACGTAAAAACTAGCATTAGTATCATTACTCAATTTTACCCACCAGACTATGCAGCAACTGGTCAGTTTGTATATGACTTAGCGGGGGCTTTAGCTCAAGAAGGATTTGAGGTAAGTGTGTTTACGGGGATGCCTGGATATGCGTTTAACAAAACAGATGTCAAACATGAGGAGATTGATAATGGTGTGTTTGTTCGACGCACTGGATCTATCCACCTGATGTCTAAGCGAATTCGCAACAAAATTTTTGGCAGCGTCCTATTCTTAGCCCGATGTGTAGTGAAATTTCTCAGAAAAGACATTCGTGGCTCCCATCTTGTATTAACTTCAGCACCGCCATTTTTAGGATTAATTGGATGGTTTTACAATAAGGTTTTTGGTCATACCTATAGCTGTATTATTTACGATATTTACCCTGAAGTGGCTGTGCGCTTAAAAGTAGTTGCTCATAATCATTGGGTCATCAAATTTTGGGAATTCGTCAATCATAAGGTTTGGGATCGATCTGAATCATTGATCGTTCTCAGTGAACCAATGAAGGAGCTATTGATCAAGAAGCACAAACATCTCGCAGACAAGATTCATGTTATTCATAGCTGGGCTGACCCTAAATTTATTACTCCACTTGGCAAATCAGCAAACTGGTTTGCCAAGCAATATGGATTAACTGATTGCTTCGTTGTGCTTTATTCAGGTAATTTAGGGCGTTGTCATGATACTAAAACCATACTCACATGCGCTCAATTACTGATCAGTCGTACTGATATCAAATTTGTATTTATTGGCAATGGTGTTGGTTCACACATTATTAAACAGGCGATCGCTGCTGGACAATTGCCCAATGCGCTGCAATTGCCCTACCAAGATCGCGAAGTTTTACCATACTCATTAACTGCCTGCGATCTCTCGTTAGCAAGTATTTTGCCTAATGTTGGTGATACGATCGCCCCATCCAAAATATATGGCATGTTAGCTGCTGGAAAACCTGTGGCTGCAATCTGTCCTATGGATAATTATTTGCGAGAAATTGTGGATGTGGGTGATTGTGGAGCTTGTTTTGAGAATGGCGATGCCCAAGGATTAGCCGATTATATTTGCTGGCTTGCATCAAATCCTCTGTTACAAGACAAACTGGGCAAGAATGCCCGAAAACTACTAGAACGCCACTACACAATTGATCAAGCTATTCCCAAATATATACATGCTTTAAAACTAAGAGATCACTGTCTAGATTCGGTCGATCAAAATCAACCAATTTTTCATAAAATTTAACTAACGCGAACGAGAAGTCCCGCACTCTATCCGTTTACAAGGATGAGTGACGGGATGAAAGTGAGCCAGAAACAAATTGAGCGATTCTCGAATCAATAGAAGTTATCTATGCTATAATTAGCTTATCAGTATTCTACAATCTTGATAAATGTATAAGGCGTACAAGTACAGAATCTATCCCACAAGTGAGCAAGAAACCTTGCTTGCAAAGTCTTTTGGCTGTG